>CAIWXH010000612.1 GCA_903916565.1 uncultured Oscillochloris sp.
GACTGATCATATTCTGCTGCGTATCAATAAAACGGCACAGCAGATAGCAAGTATTACCTTGCTTGATTATTCATTACTGGTTCAAGAAACAGAGTTTGGGCCACGAACATTTCCACTGACGGGATTAGCCGCACTTTCCGAGGAAACACGCGATCTCGCACTTACCATCCTCCGCGAATTACCGGTGCGAACTATTTTGCGTATTGCCGCCTATACGCCGAACGATGGGCAGATTATTCCCGTCGTACTCGTTCAGCCTGTCATGGCAGCAGCGAGTTCGGTATAATATTTCTATTTTTATAAGGCGTAAAACGTGATCGTAATACGATATATAAAAACTGCTTCCTGTCACCCCGCCGCCCAACAGTGCTTTGCAGCGGACGCCGCTGGCGCGGTCCTGGGCTGGGCGCGATTTTTGGTGGTCGTGGCGTGCCGTCGCTCATCTCGTTCGCGGAACGCCGCCAGCAGCGCCGCTGAAAGCTGGCGATAGGGTGCCTTTTCAGTTCAGTAAGCTGCCTAATCAATAGAAGGCGCTGGTCAAGTCCGTCTCGGCCTGCTGGGGGCAACGATGGCGCTGCGATCACACCTGCTGCGGCGCGGTTGCTGCCGGAACCGCTGCCGCACCCTGTGGGAAGGTGATCGTGACCGTGACCCCGCCGTCGCTCACGGTCACGGCAGTGCCACCGAGCTGGCGCACCAGGTCGTGGACGAGGGTCAGGCCCAGCGATGGGGGCCGTGCCGCCTGCGTGCTGGCGGGCAGCCCAACCCCAGTGTCCCAAACCGTGAGGGTGAGCAGGTCGAGGCTGGTGGCACGCAGCGTGACCCCCATCGTGCCGCGCTGCCCGTCCGGGAAGGCATATTTCAGGCTGTTCGCGAGTAGCTCGCTGACGATCAGCCCGCACGGCACCGCCTGATTCAGGCTCAGCCAGATCCCGGTTGCCGCGATAGACACCGTCACCTGATTGGGTGCCAGCACATAGATGCGGGTAAGCTGGGTGCCGAGCTGGTGGAGATAGATGTCGGCGTTAATCGTGGTCATATCGTCGGTGCGGTAGAGCAACTCGTGGACCAGCGCCATCACCTCGACGCGCTGCCGACTGTCGCGCAGGGCCGCCGCCGCCTGGGCATCGGTGACCTGGCGGCCCTGGAGCCGGAGCAGGCTCAGCACGACCTGGAGGTTATTCTTGACCCGGTGGTGGATCTCCCTGAGCAGCACCTCTTTCTCCGTGAGCAACGCACGCAGACGGGCATCGCTGATCTGGAGCGCCTGCGTCTGACGCTCTAGGTCGGCGTTGGCGCGGGTGAGCGATGCCATGCTCTGGGACAAGGCATCTTCGGCCTGCTTGCGCGCGGTAATGTCGCGGCCAAAGACGGTGGCCCCCACGATCTGCCCCGTCGCGGTGGTGATCGGACTGAGGCGGTATTCCACCGTGTGTGGTGTGGTCGTAAAGCGCGTGGAAGCCTCGACGCTGAACGGGCCGTGGCGCATGGCCTGGTCGTAGTAGATCTTCCATTCATCCAGGGCCGCCTGCGGTAGCTCAAGCGCCAGCACGCACTCACCTGGGGCTATGCTCCGCCCGAGCGCCGCGCTGATGTTCCGGTAATACAGATGATTGCCTACGATCAGCCGATACTGGGTATCCACCGACCAGATGCTGCCATCGGTATTTTCAATCAGGGACTCGAGATTCTGCTGGCTCACACGCAACGCATCCTCGGCGCGCTTGCGCTCTGTGATGTCCGTGGTGACGATGACCACATGCCAATCGGGAAATGCGACCGGCACCGCGCTCACGCTAACCCACACCACCGCGCCATCCTCCTTCACAACGCCGGTCTCAACATCATCGATGGCCCGCTGCTCGGTGATAACGCGTTGGCTGGCGAATGCCTCCAGTGGCATGGGCGTGCCGTCCGGTCGAAGATAGCGGCGGGTTCGGTAGCCGCCCGCCAGCAGCACCTCGTGGCGCATGTCCAGAATCTGCTCCAGGGTGGAATTCATGAAGACGATCTTGTGGTCGGCATCAAGGATGGAGACGCCCACCGGCAGCAGATCGAACAGCGCCCGCAATTTGCCTTCGCTCTCGCGGAGCGCGGCCTCGATCTGCTTGCGCGCGGTGATGTCAATCGAACTGGTTAGCAGCGCCTCGCCCTCGCCCTGCGCGTTGGTCAGCACCTGATCGACAATGAAGAAGGTGCGCGTCCCCACCGGGAGCGTGAACGTGTCCTCATACTCCACAAAGCCCTGCGTGGCAATGAAGTGGCGATTGCGCTCCAGGTAGGTCTGGGCAACCTCGGGCGGCAGCAGGTCGCTGATGGCGTGCCCGATCACCTCGGCGGGGGTGCGCCCGAACATGCTGGCGGCGCGCCCATTGGCGTAGGTGTAGCGTCCATCGCTATCCATCAGCAGCACCCCAGATGCAAGCTTGTCGAGGATGGCGTGCGAATGCCGCACCGCCGCCTGAATCTCCGCCGTGGCGCGCGCCCGATCCACCATGACGGCGATGCTGTTCGCCAGGCTGCCCATCCAGGGCAGGTGCTGGGGCGCGACGGGCACGGGGTCGGGGTGGGCCAGCGCCAGCGTGCCGATGACCCGCGCATGGACGATCATCGGCACACCGACAAAGGTCTGCACGCCGAGTTGGCGCAGCGCCGCTGCCGCATATTCCGGTCGGTGCTGAGCCGTGGTCTCCACCAGCGGCTGGCCACTGCGGGCGACGAGGCCGGAGAGAGTCTTGGCCACGGGGACATGCAGCGGCGTAGAGGGCGTGGGCATCCCCGTTGCGGCCGCAAACTCCATCAACTGCCGGGCCTCGTCGTAATATTCAATGGACACAATCGGAAAGCCGGTGCGGGCGCTCACCAACTGCACCGCCTCGTCGAGCAGCGTAGACAGCGGCTGCTCACGCAGGGCCAACTCGGAGAGCTGGTGCAGTGTACGCAGCTCGCGCTCGCGCTCGTGCGCCCGCAGCAGCTCCTCCGCCTGCTGCTGCGCGGCGCGCTGCATGGCCGCCAGCGCTCGCTCGGCCTTGGCCAGGCGGGCGCGCAAGGCGCGGTTGTCCCTGGCAAGCTGGTTGCGTGATAGGCGCACGGTACGCATAGAGCAATCCTATCCGGGTCATTGAATCCGGGGGACTAACGTCCCCGGCGCTTGATCGGCGAAGCCTGCCTTCGCAGGCTCATCCAGGCCGCGCAGGCGGCCTGCGTACCCCGTAGCCCGTGGCTTCAGCCACCGGGCGGCACGGGTTGGATGCATCGTTCACAACCTCTGTAGGATTGCCATAGGAGTCCTTCTCTGGACGCACCGGGGCTACGTGCCCGCATCCAACCCCTGGCGCATGCCGGGTGCATCGTACTCGGATCGCTCGGCCACCGGGAGATAGATCGCGACGGTCGTGCCCTGGCCCAGGGCGCTGGAGACCCGCAGGGCGCCCTGGTGGCGGCGCACAATCCCCTGCACCGCCGCCAGCCCCAGCCCGCGCCCCGTGACTTTGGTCGTGAAGAAGGGGTCGAACATCTGCGCCACGGTTGCCGGGCTCATCCCACTGCCGGTGTCGCTGACGGTCAGGCAGATAAAGGGGCCGGGGGCCGCCTCGGCCCCAAACAGCAACTGGGCGCGCAGCGCCGGGGGCAGCTCGACCAGTTCGGTGCTGACCGTGATCTGCCCCGATGGGGCGGTGATCGACTCCGCCGCATTCGTGAGCAGATTCAGCACGACCTGGCGCAGCTGCGTGCTATCGCCCCGCACGGGCGGCAGCGCCGCCGCCAGCGTCAGCTCCAGCTCGGCGCAGCGCACCAGCGTGCCATGGAGCAGGTCAAGCACTTCGTACACCACGGTGTTCAGCGCGACCGCGCCGAGCCGAAGTTCACCTTTGCCCGCGTAGGCCATGAGCTGGGTCGTGAGACTGGTCGCCTGATCGATGCCGCTGCTGGCGCGGGCAAGCGGCGCGCGCAGCGCCGAGTCCGCTGGGGCCAGCTCACGGGCGATCTCGACATAGCCCGACACGCTCGTCAGGATGTTGCGGAAATCGTGGGCGATGCCGCTCGCCAGCAGGCCCAAACTCTCTAGGCGCTGCGTCTCCACCAGCTTGCGCTCCAGCGCCTGCTGGGCTGCCGCCGCCGCGCGGGCAGCCGTCACATCCTGGACGACGATGACCACGCCGCGTGGTTCGCCGACCGTATCGATGAGCGGAGCGATGCTGTCCGCAATCTGGCGGACGGCCCCCGTACGCGGCTGGAGCGTGCTGCCCTCGGGCAAGGTCAGGCTGTGACCCTGCGTCATGACGTTCGTCACCAGCTCGCCAAGCGGTGCGCCCCCAGCGGTGTCCTGCACGACGAGCACGTCCGTCAGATGGAGCCCCACCGCATCTGGCTGCACCCAGCCCGTCAGCCCCTCGGCGGCGGGGTTGAGAAAGGCGATCCGGCCCGCCGTATCCGTGATCAGGACACCCTCGGCGATGCTGTGGAGCGTGGTCGCAAAGAGGCGCTCGCTGGCGCGCAGTTGCTGGTCGCTGCGGCTCTTGGCGAGGGCCAACTGCACGGTGATCGCCACCTCACGATCCTGAAACGGCTTGAGCAGATAGCCATACGGCGCGGTCGCCTGGGCGCGGGCGACCGTGACCGCATCGGCATGGGCGGTGAGGAAGACCACCGGGATGGCCCAGTGATCACGGATCATCTCGGCGACCGTAATGCCGTCTGAGCCGTCGGCGAGCCGAATGTCCAGCAGGATGAGGTCGGGTGCAAACGCCGTGATGTGGGCGAGGGCCTCACGCGCCGTGGCGGCAATCGCCGGCACGCGGTAGCTGAGATCTTCTAGCAAGAGCTGGAGATCACGTGCGATCACCGCCTCATCCTCGACAATCAAAATGGATGGCATAGACATCAGAGTCTCTCTTTCACGGCGACAGCGGCACTGCGGCGAGGGTCTGTGGAAAGGTTATGGTGACGGCGACGCCCGCGTCGCTGGTGATCACGATGGTGCCCCGTAGCTGGCGCACGAGGTCGTGGACGAGCGAGATGCCCAGCGATGGGGGCGCCTGCGCGGGGGCCTCTGTGGGGAGCCCAACCCCGGTATCCCAGACCGTCAGGGTGAGCATGTCCGGGCTGGTGGCACGCAGCGCAATGCCGACGGTGCCAGGTCGCCCGTCGGGGAAGGCGTACTTCAGGCTGTTGGAGACGAGCTCGTGGATAATCAGCCCGCAGGGCACCGCCTGGTCGAGGCTCAGCCAGACCCCCTCGGCGGCAAGCTCCAGCGTCACCTGGTCCGGCGCGGCGTCGTAGAGCCGCAGCATCTGGCTGCTGAGCTGCCGACTGTAGGTCGTCGCGTCAATGCTCGCCATGTCCCCCGTGCGGTAGAGCAGCTCGTGCACCAGGGCCATCACCTCGACGCGCTGGCGGCTGTCACGCAGCGCCGCGATGGCACGGGGGTCGCTCAGTTGACGCGCCTGAAGGCGCAGCAGGCTCATCACCACCTGGAGATTATTCTTGACCCGGTGGTGGGTCTCCTTGAGCAGCACCTCCTGGGTGTGGAGTGCGGCATGGAGCCGCTCCTCCGTCTCGCGCCGCTGGGTAATGTCGATCATGGTGATCACACTGCCAAGCCGCTCGCTGTGGGCGTCCAGCAGCGGGCCGATGCCAATCAACAGGTTGAACCGCTGCCCATTACGTTGCAGCAAGACCTCAGCCCTACTGCGACTGCCCGTGGTCATCGACTCCGCTAGCGAAAAGGCGACGCCTGCCCCTCGGTGCAACGGAAAGGCCCGCGCAAAGGGCAGCCCGAGCGGATTCTGGCCGCAGAGCGCGTGCGCGGCTGCACTGGCGCGAATAATCTGGCCCTGGGCATCGCACACCACAATCGCATCGGCGGCCTGCTCCAGAATCGAGCGGGCGAGCTGCTCGTCGGCGACGAGCGCTGCATTCCGTTGCTGCTCGGTCAGGTCGGTGACGACCAGACAGGAGAGCCCGCGTAGCTCGTCGTTGGGCAACCGATTTGCCGAGACATACCCCGGCACCAACGTGCCGTCGCTGGCGCGCAGGGTAAGCTCTTCGCGGCGGTGGGTCGCGGCCGCGTCGTGCCACACGAGCGCATCGAAGCGCGTGTGGTCGGCGGGCGCAATCCAAGGGTGGATGCGGGAACCGATGACCTTTTCCAGCGGTGCCTTGAGCATCTCGGCAATGCGCCGGTTGGCATACAGAATCACGCCGTCCATCGTCATGGTCAGCGCACCTTCATTCATCGCCTCGACCAGCACACGGTACGCATGATCCGCGCCCTTGAGCGTGAAGACCTGGTCGCCGTCCACCCCTGAGACGAGCAGCGCATCAACCGCACCCGTGCGGATGGCGTACAGAGTCTCTTCGGCTTCCGCTAGCCGCATGCGAAGCTCGGCATTCTCGCGGGTGAGGCGCGCATGGGAGGTTGGTTTCCGGGACACGGCAAACTCCTAATATAGCAATCCTACAGAGGTTGTGTCGCGCCCCTGAAGCCACGGGCTACACGGTGCGAAGGCCGCCTGCGCGGCCTGGACGAGCCTGCGAAGGCAGGCTTCGCCGATCCAGAGCCGGGGACTTCAGTCCCCCGGATTCAATAACCAAGATAGGTTTGCTATAAATGGCTGGATCGCACGCGCCCCCTTTCAGCTTTTTACGTGCAGATCCAGCCCCACCAGCAGACGCTCGGTGTCCGACATGTTGCCGATCATGCGGCGCAGGGGCAGCGGCAATTTCTTGATCAGGGTAGGCGCGGCGATGATCTGCTCGCCCGCCGCGAGTTGGGGCTTCTGATACAGGTCAATGACCTCCAGCTCATAGCGCCCGTGGAGATGCTCCTCGCAGATTTGTTTGACGTTCGCAATCGCCTGCACCGATTGTGGGGTCGTGCCGGCCACATAGAGCCGTAAGACATACGTGGTCGTTCGTGCCCGCTCCAGCGCGGCTTCAAATGCCTGCGTTACCTCACGCGGTTTCTTTCGTGGCATGATCGCCGCCTACCTTTCGTGACACCAAATCCAACCCGATCAGCACGCGCTCTGTGTTCGAGAGATCGCCGATGATTTTCCGCACCGGCACCGGTAATTTCCGCACCAGCGTCGGGATCGCCAGGATCTGGTCGCCCTGGGCAAGGTGCGGGTTTTCCAGGAGATCAATCACTTCGATCTGGTAGCGCCCTGCGAGGTGCTCCTCACAGATTCGCCTCAGGTTCACAAACGCCGTCATCGATTTGGTGGTCTGCCCCGCCACGTATAGGCGCAGTGTCCAGGTGTCGGCCTCGGGTTGTGTGTCCTGTGTGCGCTGCGGTGCGGATCGCGCTCGTTTCGGATTCATGCTGGGTCTCCCGTGTGCTGGTTCGCTGGCGCATCCGCTTTGCGGCTCTGCGCCATATCCTCGCGTTCACGCAACAGGAGCGTTTCCCGCATCTGCTCCTGCGCGATGTCTTGGAGCAGATCGGCTTCCTGCTCGGCAAACGCGGTACGCATGGCGCTAATCTGGGCCTCCAACTGGGTCCGTTTGCGCTGGAGCTCGAGTCGTTTGCGATCCGCCTCCTGCTGGCGCAGCACCAGCGCGGATTGCTCTTGGGCCTCTTGCGCCAGACGCGCCGAGCCCGTCAGCACGCCACTGGGGCCAACATAGACATCGCGCAGCTCGACGCCGTGATCGGTGAGCAAGAACTCGCGGATCTGATTGGAGTGCGCCATCCCACGCGACTTTAGGACATATAAGCCGCGATTGCGCTCGCCGCCAAGCTCAATGCTCCGCAGTAACAGCCAGGTATCAATCAGCGACGAGATCGCAACGTCGGTTTGCTCGATTGTGTCGCCACCCGCAGTCAAACTGGTGAACAGGCCGGTGATCTGCTGCAGCTTCAGAAAATCGACCAGCCGCATCAACATGGCTTTGACCTCGGACACATTGTCCGCGACAACGAAGCTGTTCAACGGATCCACGACCACCACCTGGGGCTTGAAGCGGTTGATCGCTTTGTGCATCAGCGTCAGGTGCATCTCTAAGCCGGTAAACGAGGGGCGGGTGGCCTCAAAGTGGAGCAGATCGTGCTGCACCCACGGGTGCAGGTCAATGCCGATGGAGCGCATGTTGCGCGTAATCTGGTTGGCCGACTCCTCGAAGGTAAAGTAGAGCACGCGCTCGCCACGGCGGCAGGTGGCATCGACCACGTGCGCGGCGAAGCTGGTCTTGCCGGTGCCTGCCGTGCCCGAGATGAGCACGCTACTGCCACGATAGAAGCCCATGCCGCCCAGCATCGCGTCGAGGCGCGGAATGCCGCTGGAAATCCGCTCGTTGGTGGTCGTATGCTGTAAGCCCAGCGAGGTGATGGGCAGGAGCGAAATGCCGCTCTCGTCAATCAAAAAGGGATATTCATTGGTGCCGTGGACCGAGCCACGGTACTTGACCACGCGCAAGCGCCGCGTGGAGGTCTGTTCGGTGGTGCGATGGTCAAGCACGATAACACAATCAGAGACGTACTCTTCGAGCCCCTGGCGCGTCAGCGTCTCGTCGCCGCGTTCGCCGGTGATAATGGCGGTCACGCCTTTCGCCTTCAGCCAGCGGAAGAGCCGGCGCAGCTCGGCGCGCAGAATGAGCGGATTAGGCAAGCCGGCGAAGAGCGACTCGATGGTGTCGAGCACGACCCGCTTGGCATGGATGGAGTCAATCGCATGCCCGAGGCGGATGAACAAGCCCTCCAGGTCGTAGGCACCCGTCTCTTCGACCTCACTCCGCTCGATGTACACAAAGTCCAGCACGATCTTCTTGTGCTTGGCCAGGTCGTTCAAGTCGAAGCCGAGCGAGGCGACGTTCTGGGTCAGCTCTTCGGTGGTCTCCTCAAAGGCCATAAAGACGCCCGGCTCGTCGAACTGCGTTGCGCCGCGTACCAGAAACTCCATCGCCAGCAGGGTCTTGCCGCAGCCCGCGCTGCCGCAGATCAAGGTCGGTCGGCCTTTGGGCAGGCCGCCGCCGGTGATCGCATCCAGTCCAAGGATGCCCGTCGGCGACTTGGGTAACTGTGCTTGTGCTGAGGCCATGGTTCATTGCTCCTTTCGCACCCGATCCTGGATCATGATCGAGACCATCAGGTGGTCAGACTTCCGCACACGGGGCGTATGCGGCATCCATTGTATAGCAATCCTATAGAGGTTGTTGCGCGCCCGCCCGGTGGCTGACGCCACGGGCTAGTACCTGCGAACTTGCGGAGCCTGCGAAGGCAGGCTTCGCACCTACAGAGCCGGGGACGTTAGTCCCCCGGATTCAATACCCAGGATAGGATTGCTATACGCGTTATTGTGCAGCCCGGAACGCCCCTTTCACGGCGACGGTCAGCTCTGCGGGAAGGGCCTGCGGGGGGCAGGTGCGTGATCAGGGAAAGACACCTCGGCTACAGGGTGGCTGCGAGGATGGACTCATGGGCGACCACCCGGTTGCGCCCGGCGCGCTTGGCCGCGTAGAGCGCCGCATCGGCGCAGGCGAGCGCGTCGGCACCGCTGGTTTGTTCGTCTGCCAGCACGCTCACCCCCAGTGAAACCGTGATGCCGGGCAGCACCAGGTCGTGGTGCGCGATGCTCAGGACGCTGACGGCATGACGGATGGCCTCGGCGCGTCCAAGCACCACCGCCAGCGGGGCCTTCGGCAGCATCAGCACGAACTCCTCGCCGCCATAGCGACAGACGACATCGCCGTCGCGCACAATGCTGAGCAGGAGCGCGCCCAGCGTGCGGAGCACGGTGTCACCCGCGTCGTGGCCATAGGCGTCGTTGACCCGCTTGAAGTGGTCCACATCGAGCATGATTACGCCCACGGGGTAGCGGTCGCACATCGCCCGGTGCAGCTCGCGCAGCAGCGTCTCCTCCAGAAAGCGCCGGTTGAAGAGCCCGGTGAGCGGGTCACGGATGGCCTGCTCGTGCAGAATGGCCCGCAGCCGCACATTGGCCAGCCCCAGCGCCGCTTGCTCGCCGAAGGCCATGGCAAGCTGCCGTTGGGCGGCCTCCTCTGGGGCGTCCGGCGCGATGGCGGCGAGATGCACATGCAGCACCCCGATGGTCTCGCCCCCAGCCCGGAGCGGCACGCACAGAGCATCGGGGGATAGGGCGGGCGGAAGCGCCTCGCAGCGGCAGCCGCCGCATGGCTCGCCCCCGAAGACGACCCGGTGTTCGCGCAGCACCCGGCAGCACGCGGGGTTCAGGGGTGGGAAGGGATGTGTGCCGGCCCCCCAGGCGATCACTGGCTCAAGGTCTGGTGAGGTGTGGCGTGAGACAAAGAGCGCCCCCGCGACCTCGGGGAAGAGCCGCTGCGCCGCGTGGGTGACGCTGGCATAGCCATCCTCCAGCGACGTGCAGCGCGTCAGTGCGCGGCCCAACTCACCCAGCACGTGCAACTCGACGGTGCGGCGCTCCTGCACGCGCAGCGCGGTCGCCATCTGCGCGTTGCTGTCGCGCAATGCTGCCTCGGCCTGCTGGCGCGCGCTAATTTCGCGGACGACCACCACCACCCCGATGAACGTCCCGGCGTCATCGCGGATCGGCGCGGCGCTCCCCTCAAGCGGCCAGACACGGCCATCGTGGGCGAGCAGCAGCGTAGGCACGGTCATCTGCACCGGCTCATCGACCGCTCCCACCAGCAGCACGAGGCTCGGCAGCGGTTGGCGTGCCATAGCATCCACCAGCACGAGCGTGGTGTCGAGTGGCTGGCCCACCAGCGCCTCGTGCGCCAGCCCAATCAGCGCGGCTGCCACCCCATTGGCAAACGTGATCTGGCCCACCACATCGGTGACGAGAACCGCATCGCCCAGGCTCCGCAGGGTGGCGGCAAAGCGCGCCTCGCTGCGCTGGAGCCGCTGATCGAGCTGCTGGCGATAGCGTGCGAGCTCCAGGACACTCCAGAGCGCACGCTCATCGAAGGGCTTGAGCAGATAGCCGACCGGGTACGTCGCGGCGGCCCGCTCCATTGTCGCGCCATCGGCATGCGCGGTGAGGTAGATCACGGGAATGTGACGTTCGGCCTCCAACTGCTGGGCGGTGGCAATCCCATCAAGGGGGCCAGCCAGATGGATGTCCATCAGCGCTAGGTCGGGGTGGTGCGCCGCCGCCAGCGCCAGCGCCTCTGGGCCTGAGTCAGCCATCCCGACAACGACGTGCCCGAAGGTCTCGACCGTCGTGGCGAGATCGCGGGCGATGATGATTTCATCTTCGACAATGAGGATGTGCATACGTGCTTCTTGGTAAGACTGCCGGTGGCATGGCTTACCGACAGTCCCCGACACTCCGCTCGCGGAATGGGGACGGTGGGGCGGCGTCCCATGCGACCGTACTGTGCCCGTCAGGCGCGACACGGTCGCATGTCTGCGACGATGGGGTACAGCTCACGCGGCATGAGCAGCATACCTCATTCCGTGACCGTTGGCGATACCATGCCCATAAACTTCAGGGCTGATGCAAAGTCGTGCGACGGCCCCTCGCCCGGTGGCTGAAGCCACGGGCTACCGGGTGCGAAGGCCGCCTGCGCGGCCTTGCGGAGCCTGCGAAGGCAGGCTTCGCCGATAAAAGAGCCGGGGACGTTAGTCCCCCGGATTCAACAACCAGTGGCGAACCTCGACTGGACGCCACGCTCACGACGTGGCGCTCCACCTGCACCGCTGGTAGGGCACGCAACCCCGTATACGTGAGCCAGCCCACGGCTGTTGCTGGTCGCTACTGCTTTGTCACCCGCCAGCCCGTGTTGACCTCGTCCTGGCAGCCGCTGACGGAGGGAAAGCTGCTCCGAACCGTGCCCTCGGCGGTGGTCAGCGAGATGAAGGTGCCGCTTATCATCAAACCGTAGCCGCTGCGCTGAGTGACAATGACAGTTGAATATGCGTATGGTATATGTTTCCATCCGCGCCAATAGAGCATAAACGGGGCCAAGCAGGGTAAAAAAAGCTTCAACATAACGCCGTCAGCCCTCTTCCGTTCAGGGCGAGGGCTGACAACTGTAGTCCTGATTTGGGATGGCGTGGCGCTAGTGTTTTACGCTCCGATATTGGGTGAACTGCGCGGCCAGCTCGCCGGGAATGCGCCCGAGGATGTGGGTGCCGTTGGTGGCGTAATCCTCGTGCTCGATCACGCCGCGCTTGTGCCAGAGGCTGACGAGGTCGTTGCGCTGGTACGGAATGATCGCCTCAAGCGCGACCATGGCCTCAGCGAGGCTCTGCTCGATGCGGGCGCGCAGCTCGGCCAGCCCCCAGCCACGCTGCGCCGAGACAGCCACAAAGTCGCCGGGTAGCCCCATCTCGGCCACGATACCGCCGACCGCATCTGGCGCCATGCCCTCCATCAGATCGACCTTGTTGAGTACAGTCAGGGTGGGGCGCTTCACCACGCCAAGCTCCGTCAAGGTTGACTCGACGGTCTGCGCGTGTTCCTGCGCGTTGGGGTGAGTCAGGTCAACCACATGCAGCAGCAGATCCGCCTCGTTAATCTCCTCCAGGGTGGCGCGGAAGGCGGCCACGAGCTGGGTGGGCAGCTTCTGGATGAAGCCGACCGTGTCGGTAAACAAGACCTCCTGCCCGCCCGGCAGCGTGCTCTGGCGCGTGGTCGGGTCAAGCGTGGCGAAAAGCTGATTGGCGGTGTAGACATCGGCGCCGGTAAGCGCGTTGAGCAGGGTGCTTTTGCCGGCGTTGGTGTAGCCGACCAGCGCCACCACGGGCAGCGTACTCTCGCGCCGCCGCTTGCGGTAGAGCTCGCGGTGGCGATGCACATCGGCCAACTGCTCTTTGAGTGAGGCGATGCGCCGGTCAATCAGACGTCGGTCAATCTCAAGCTGCGTCTCGCCGGGGCCGCGTAGGCCGACGACGCCGCCCGCCGAGGTGCCGCCCGCCGTGCCCGCCTGGCGCTCAAGGTGGGTCCACTGGCGGCGCAGGCGCGGCAGCAAGTACTGGTACTGGGCCAGTTCAACCTGGAGCCGACCCTCGTGGGTGCGGGCGTGCTGGGCGAAGATGTCGAGGATGAGCGCGGTGCGGTCAATCACGCCGATCTCCAGCACCTCCTCAAGATTGCGGGTCTGGCTGGGGCTGAGTTCATCGTCGAAGATAATCAGGCCAGCGTCCGTCTGCTCGCAGAGGGCGGCGACCTCTTTGACTTTGCCAGGGCCGATGAAGAATTTGGGGACGGGATGGTCAATGCGCTGGAAGAGGCTGCCGACCACCTCAAGGCCCGCCGTCTCGGCCAACAGGGCCAGCTCGCTCAACGAGTCTTTGGCGCTCCACGAGCTTTTGAGGCTGCCGATCTCGGCGCCGACGAGGAAGGTGCGGGTGCGGGGCGTTGCGGTTTCATGCAGGCGTTTGCCGTCCTGCGTGCGAAGTTCGTCTATGGTAAAGCTCCTCTGGGGAGAGCGCAGCGGGCTGCGCTCGAACTAAGGGCGCTCTGGCAAGCACCATTGCTGTCCAGTGCCATGATTGTAGCACCTGCTACAAGGGGGCGCAGGATGACTAGAACATGGCGGCGGAAATGCGCGGCAGGTTTGTTACCACGAAGCGCACGAAGGTCACGAAGGCCGAACTGCGTGCTGCTGCGCTCCGTGCCTGACGAGAATCACCGCGCAACGCGACAGGAACTTCCAGGAAACTGGACTAGTGGCCTGCTGCTTAGGCCGCGACCTGAAGCGTAAACTCGTCGTGGTGGCCCGACGAGTAGGGCGCGTGGTGCAGCACGACGATCTTCCACGCCGACTGCGAGGCGGCTAGTGCATCTTTCAGCCAAGCAACCTGCGATGAGTCTGCTCCAACGTGGCGAATTGATTGTCGAGATCGCCGATCTGCCCTAGCCCAGCGTCGAGCAATCCTACGCCACGAACTGCCAAAAAGCTGTACGGGCCTAATCATCATTGGTGGACGCACCCGTTGCGGCTGCGGGCGGCAGATCGGCGAAGAGATCACGCACGGGGCAGGCGAACCCCGGCAACAGCGGCGAGGTGAGCGTCTCATTGGTGCCGAGTGTTGCGGCGATTACATAGGCCGGGCCAGCGGGGCGGTGGACGATCACCGTGCGGGCGAAGCGATCAATCAGCCAGTACTCGCGCACGCCCCAGAAGGCGTAGCGGGCCGGTTTCAGGCCGAGCGCAGCAGCAGACGACGCAAGTACCAGAACTGCAAAGCTGCTACGAACCTTATTTTAGAGCAGACTTTTCAGCTCCTCAGCCGCTTTCTTCGTCATACCGGGCACGGCGGCAAGCTCGTCAACGGTGGCGTTGCGGATCCCGTCGAGTGAGCCGAAGGCGAGGATCAGCGCCTTCTTGCGCTTGGGGCCGATGCCGGGAATCTCTTCGAGGCTGGATTTGAGCGCACTTTTGCCGCGTAGCTTGCGGTGGTACGTGATGGCGAAACGGTGCGCCTCTTCGTCAATCCGCTGCACCAGATTGATGGCGCGACTGGTGCGCTCCAGCACAATCACGCTCTCGCTGTCAGGCCGCACCAGGTCGAAGCGGTTGCGGTCTGGCCCTTTCGCCACACCCACAACAGGGATCTGCGCGAAGCCCAGGGCGTCCATCGCCGCGACGGCGGCGTTGACCTGCCCCTTGCCGCCGTCAATCAGCACCAGGTCGGGCAGGTCGGCCCACTTCTCGATTGTTGATTGCTGATTGTTGATTGCTGAGGTGTCAAGCTGATCATCGCTGGTGCGCGAAGCTCCTGGCTCTTGGCTCAAATCCGCAATCGGCAATCCGCAATCGGCAATTGCCTCAGCGGCGCGCTTGAAGCGGCGCGTCAGCACCTCGTGGATCGAGGCGACATCGTTGGCCCCTTCAACCGTCTTGATCTTGAAGCGTCGGTAGGCCGCCGCCTGCGGCTCGCCACGCTCAAAGACGACCATGCTGGCGACCGAGTGCTGGCCCTGCGTGTTCGAGATGTCGTAGCACTCGATCCGCTGCGGCAGCGCGGGCAGCTCAAGCAGATCGCGCAGCTCGCGCAGCCCGGCGACGGCCCGTTGCTCGCTGTTGAGCCACTGCTGGCGCAGCTCGTCGAGCTTCTGGCGCGCGTTGGTGGCGGCCAGTTCAACCAACTGCTTCTTCTCGCCCCGGCGCGGCACGCTCAGTTCGACCTTTTGACCGGCCTTCTTGGCGAGCCACGCGGCAATGATCAGCGGCTCCTCGATATGGTCTGCCAGCAGCAGCGTAGGCGGCACGTTGGGCGCACTCTCGTAGAACTGGGTGACAAACGAGGCGAGCAGCGTCGCGTCGCTCTCGTCCTCGGTGCCTTGAAGCGTGAACGGCTCGGCGTTCACCAGTTTGCCGCCGCGCACGAAGAGCACCTGGACAACCGCACTGCCATCCTCACGGGCGAAGGCGATCACGTCTTGGTCTTCATCGACCGTGCGAAGCACCTGTTGGCGCTCAGAGATCTTCTCGATGGCGACAATGCGGTCGCGCAGATACGCGGCCCGCTCAAAGTTCAGCTCGTCGCTGGCGGCTTCCATCTCGCGCCGAATGGCCTGAAGCACCTGGGCCGTCTTGCCCTCAAGAAAGCGGCAGACGGCCTCAACCGTGGCGCGGTATTCCGCCTGCGAAACCAGATCAGGCACGCACGGGCCAAGGCAGCGCCGCATCTGATGGTAGAGACAGGGCTTGCCGAGCTTGCGGTGGTGGCTGAACTTGTCGTCCTTGCACTCGTAAGGCGGGCGAAAGGCGAAGAGCCGGTTGAGCATATTCAGCGCCAGATAGACCGAGCCGGCGCTCGCGTAGGGGCCGAAATAGCGGGCACCGTCAGCAAGCACCTGGCGCGTCGAGAAGATACGCGGCCACGCCTCGGGCAGCGTCACCTTGATGTACGGGTACGACTTATCATCTTTGAGCAGAATGTTGTAGCGCGGGCGGTGCTGCTTAATCAGGTTCATCTCAAGCAACAGCGCCTCAAGCTCGCTCTGCGTGAGGATCAGGTCAAAGTCGGCGATCTGGCTGACCATGCGCCGCGTCTTGCCACTCAGGCCACGTGGTGCCCCGAAGTACGAGCGCATACGATCACGGAGCTTTTTACTCTTGCCGACGTAGAGCAACTCGCCTTTGGCGTCCTTCCAAAGATAGACGCCGGGGGTTTCGGGGACGCGCCGCAGGCGCTCCTCGAAGGCGAGGGGATCGGCAATGGCGGTATAGGAGAAGTCGGGCATGGCGGCATTGTACCGCACTCCGGGGGGCTGAAGCCCCCGGCGCTTGGGTGACGCAGCCTGCCTACGCAGGCTGATGCAGGCCGCGCAGGCGACCTTCGCAGCGCGTAACGGTTCGGCCTTCGTGGGCTTCGTGGGCTTCGTGGTAAAAAAAGGACAGCAGCAGACGAGCGACCGCCCACACTTCATCGCCTGTTCACACGTCAGGCGTATACTGAACTGCACGGCGCTGTCCCCTATGGGCGGCACCTTCTATGCCATGAAGCAAGCCAAGGACAACCAGATGCCAGCCATCGAACGCAAGGCGCAAGCGCAGCGGCACCGCCTCGACCCACGGCCCGGCAAGGTGCGCTACTCGTGGCGCTGGCTTGGCGCGACGCTGGCGGGCGGCGTATTGGCAAGTTTGGCGGTCGCCACTGGCGGCGTGCCAGCGCTGATCGCGGTTGGGGCCGTCGGGGTAGCCGGGGCGGCCTACACGCTGCTGCACGAGCCACGCCGCCCGCGCCTTGAGCGGGTCACGCTGCGCTTTCCCGACTTGCCGCTGGGCCTCGACGGGCTGCGGATCGGCCAGATCAGCGATATGCACCTCGGGATGCGCTACGCGGCGGCGAATAGTCGCTGGGCGGTGGCCCACATGGCCCGCGAGCAGCCCGATCTGCTGGCGCTCACGGGCGATTTTGTCAGCTACGCGCACGCGATTGACGAGTTGCCCACAATCCTGGCGGGCCTACCGCGCCCGCCGTTGGGCACCTACGCGGTGCTGGGCAACCACGATCACTGGGAAGGCGTGTCAGCGATTCAGCACGCGCTGGAGCCGCTGGGCATCGTGTTTCTGGTCAACACCCAGCGGCGGCTGAGCTTTGGCGGCGCACCGCTGGTGCTGGCAGGCGTAGATGATCTATGGGACGGCGTGCCCGACTTGCGCGCAACCTTGGCGGGTGCGCCGCCCGGTGCCTTCACCATTCTGCTGTCGCACTGCCCCGACATGGCCGACGAGGCGAACGAGCGCGGGGTGCATGTGCAGCTCTCGGGGCACACCCACGGCGGGCACATGCGCCTGCCGGGGCTGGGTTCATTCTGCCTGCCGCGCCACGGCTGGCGCTACGCGGCGGGCCACGCCCACGCCGGGGCCACTCAGGTCTATGTGAGCCGAGGCATCGGCGGGATGCCGCTGCGCCTGGGGTGCCCGCCCGAGGCGACGCTGATCACGCTGCGGCGTGGATGAGCAGACGCTCACGCCACTCGTGCGAGAAACACCTACCCGTGCCACCACGTCCCCGCGTCCCCCTGTCCCCGCATCCCCCTGTCCCCGCGTCCCCGCGTCCCGCTTCCGCATAGGGATGCGGAGCGCAAGCCTGCTGCTGCCCTGGCTCTGCCGAAAGCCCGCGTAATTAGTAACTCTTAGCCGTATAATACCGACAGCCCGGAGAGTCAATTTGTACAGATGCGCGTCTTGTTACCCGCTGCGTTTGCGAGGGGGCAGCCTAGCTGTAACACTTCTGGGGCAGAAAGGAACTCACTACCATTTAGTTGTAACGCCCGCACCTTGTGCGTTGTGATGTAAACTTAGAGTGACTACGGTTTGCGTGGTACCAGGGGCTTTTCAAAGAGGAGGCATCGGGATGGATGTGCGTGAGGCGAGCGATGACGCCACCAGTGTCGCCGAAGCGATACCGCAGGTGACGATTGACGGCAACGAGGCCGTAGCCAATGTTGCTTATATGTTGAGCGAGGTGGTGGCGATCTATCCGATCACCCCCTCCACCCCCATGGGCGAGTCTGCCGATGCCTTTGCGGCAGCGGGCAAGCCTAATCTCTGGGGCACGATCCCGACGGTCTACGAGATGCAGTCCGAGGGCGGCGCCGCTGGCGCACTCCACGGCGCCATGCAGACCGGCGCGCTGACCACGACCTTCACGGCCTCGCAGGGCCTGCTGCTGATGATCCCGAATATGTACAAGATCGCCGGTGAACTTACGCCGACGGTCTTTCATATTGCCGCCCGCTCGCTTGCCGCTCAGGGTCTCTCGATCTTCGGCGACCATTCCGATGTGATGGCGGCCCGCTCGACCGGCTGGGCGCTCTTCGCCTCTGGCTCGGTGCAAGAGGCCCAAGACCTCGCGTTGATCGCCCACGCCGCAACCCTTGAGTCACGGGTGCCGTTCTTGCATTTCTTCGACGGCTACCGCACCTCGCACGAGGTCAACAAAATCTCGCCGCTCGATCCATCCACGGTGCGGGCGCTGATCAATGACGATTTGGTGCGCGCCCATCGCGCCCGCGCCCTGAACCCCGACCGCCCCGTCATTCGGGGCACCGCGCAGAACCCCGATGTCTATTTCCAGGCTCGCGAGAGCGTCACGCCCTTTTATGACGCTTGTCCCGGCATCGTCCAGAAGGCGATGGACCGCTTCTTTGACCTGACGGGCCGCCGCTACAATCTGTTTGATTACGCTGGCGCCCCCGACGCCGAGCGCGTGATTGTGATTATGGGCTCCGGCGGCGAGGCGGTCGAGGAGACGGCGAAGTTCTTGGCCGCGCAGGGCGAGAAGGTCGGCGTCATTCGCGTGCGCCTCTACCGGCCCTTCCCCACCGAGATCTTTTTGGCTGCGCTGCCCAAGACCACCCGCACCATCGCGGTGCTTGATCGCACCAAAGAGCCGGGCAGCGCTGGCGAGCCGCTCTTCCTTGATGTGGTTTCGGCGGTCTACACGGTCGCTGGCAGCTTCGCGCAGCCGCCGGTCATCGTCGGCGGACGCTACGGCCTCTCCTCCAAGGAGTTCACGCCGGGGATGATCAAGGCGGTCTACGACGAGTTGGCCCAGCCCAGCCCGCGCGCCCGCTTCACCATCGGGATCAACGACGATGTTTCGGGTACGAGCCTCGCGTATGACCGCAGCTTCAGCGTGGAGCCGGCCAGCACGGTCTGTTGTGTCTTCTGGGGTCTCGGTGCCGACGGCACGGTGGGCGCCAACAAGAACAGCATCAAGATCATCGGCGAAGAGACGCCGAACGACGCGCAGGGCTACTTCGTCTACGACTCGAAGAAGTCCGGCTCGTACACCATTTCGCACCTGCGCTTTGGCCCCACGCCGATCCGCGCCCCGTACCTGATCAGCGACGGTCAGGCGCACTTTGTGGCCTGCCACCAGTTCAGCTTCCTAGAGCGCGTGGACGTGCTGCGCTACGCCCGTCCCGGCGGCGTCTTCCTGCTGAATAGCCCGTGGGGCGCTGAGGTGGTTTGGAGCCAGCTACCGACCGAGGTGCGCGACACCATTCGCGCCAAGGGGCTGCACCTGTGGGTGATCGACGCCACCAGCGTCGCCAACGCTACCGGCATGCGTGGCCGCATCAACACCGTGATGCAGACCTGCTTCTTCGCCATCTCGGGCATTCTGCCCCGCGCCGAGGCTATCGCCGAGATCAAGCGCAGCATCAAGAAGACCTACGGGCGGCGCGGCGATGCCGTCGTTCAGCAGAACTTCATGGCGGTCGACCAGACCCTTGAGAACCTCCACGAGGTCGTGATTGCCGAGGTTGATGCTGAGCAGAACGGGCTGCACGTGCATCCGCCCGTCTCGGCTGACGCCCCGCCCTTCGTGCGCGATGTGCTCGGCCAGATGATTGCGCTGCGCGGCGACGATCTGCCCGTCAGCCAGTTGCCCTTCGACGGCACCTATCCCACCGGCACCACCAAGTACGAGAAGCGCAACATCGCCACCGAAATCCCGGTCTGGGAGCAGGACATCTGCATCCAGTGTAACAAGTGCGCCTACGTCTGCCCGCACGCCGTCATTCGCCCGAAGGTCTATCCCGCCGAAGCGCTGGCGGGTGCGCCCGCGACCTTCAAGAGTGTGGACGCCCGCTACAAAGAGCTTCCCGGCCAGAAGTACACCCTTCAGGTCGCCCCCGAAGATTGTACCGGCTGCTCGCTCTGCGTCGAGGTTTGCCCGGTGAAGGACAAGCGCCAGACCGGGCGCAAGGCGATCAACATGACCCCGCAGGCCGCCCTGCGGCTGCCCGAGGCGGCCAACTGGGACTTCTTCCTGACCCTGCCCGAGGTGGATCGCACCAAGCTTCAGTTCAACAGCATCAAGAACTCGCAGTTGCTCATGCCGCTCTTCGAGTTCTCGGGCGCCTGTTCGGGCTGTGGCGAGACGCCGTACATCAAGCTGGTGAGCCAGCTTTACGGCGACCGGGCGGTGATTGCCAACGCCACCGGCTGCTCGTCAATCTACGGCGGCAACCTGCCCACCACGCCCTACACGATCAATAAGGCCGGTCGCGGCCCGGCCTGGTCAAACTCGCTCTTCGAGGACAACGCCGAGTTCGGCCTGGGCATGCGCCTGACGGTCGATAAGCAGACCGAGTACGCCCGCGAGTTGCTGCCGCAGGTGGCGGGGGTGCTTGATGCCGGGTTGGTTGACGCGCTGCTGAACGCCGACCAGAGCACCGATGCGGGGCTGGCCGAGCAGCACGAGCGCGTGGCGCTGCTGAAGGCGCGCCTTGCGGCGACCCTGGCTGCGGGCGAGCATCCGCAGACCCCGGCGCTGAAGGATCTGCTGTCGCTGGCCGACGTGCTGGTCAAGCGCTCGGTCTGGATCTTCGGCGGCGACGGCTGGGCCTACGACATCGGCTACGGCGGCCTCGACCACGTCCTCGCCTCTGGGCGCAACGTGAACATCCTCGTCCTCGACACCGAGGTCTACTCGAACACCGGCGGTCAGGCCAGCAAGTCCACCCCGCTGGGCGCCGTCGCCAAGTTCGCCGCCAAGGGCAAAGCCACCGCGAAGAAGGACTTGGGCCTCATCGCGATGTCCTACGGCAGCGTCTACGTCGCCCGCATCGCCATGGGCTACGACGACGTGCAGACCCTGCGCGCCATTCAGGAGGCCGAGGCGTACGACGGGGTTTCGCTGGTGATCGCCTACAGCCACTGCATCGCCCACGGCATTGATATGCGCCGGGGCCTCGACCAGCAGAAGCTGGCGGTGCAGTCGGGCATGTGGTCGCTCTATCGCTACAATCCAGCCCTGGTCGCCGAGGGTAAGAACGCGCTGATTATCGACAGCAAGCCGCCGTCAATCAGCCCCGAGCAGTACATCGCTGGCGAGGGCCGCTTCCAGATGCTGCACAACAGCGACCCCGCCCGCTCCGAGGCGCTGATCGCCGAGGCGGTGCGGACCAACGCCGCGCAGCTCCATCGCCTAGAGCAGATGGGCAAAGACGAGGTGTAAACAGCAGGCGTGTCAAGACCTGTCAGGTGTACGCACCTGACAGGTCTGCGGCACCACGTTTCTCTTGCGTTAGGCAAGGTGCAGTCTTGGCCTCACGCAGCACGTTCTGCTGCGCTTGGCCTGAAACCTGAAACCCGGCACCTGAAACCTTGTCTTAGCCTGAAACCTGAAACCCGGCACCTGAAACCTTGCGCTACTGTGCATAAAGGAGCAACCACGGATGGTTGACCTGACTACGACTTATATGGGGCTGAAGCTAAACACCCCCATCGTCGCCTCGGCCTCGCCGCTCTCGCAGCGTGTAGACACCATCAAGCAACTCGCCGAAGCGGGCGTCTCGGCGGTCGTGATGTACTCGCTCTTCGAGGAGCAGGTCATTCAGCAGAGCCTTGAGATTGACCACCTGCTCACCCACGGCACCGACAGCTTCGCCGAAGCCCTGAGCTACCTGCCCGACAGCGGGCGCTACAGTGTCATTCCTGATCGCTACGTCGATCAGCTCGCCAATCTGAAGGCCGCAGCCGGCATCCCCGTGATCGGCAGCCTCAACGGGGTCTCGCCGGGTGGCTGGGTGCGCTACGCCAAGCTCATGCAGGATGCCGGGGCCGATGGGGTCGAGCTAAACATCTACTACATCCCCACCGACTTCGACCTTACCGGCACCCAGCTTGAAGCGACCTACGTGAAGCTGGTCAAGGCGGTACGCGCCGAGATCACCATCCCCCTGGCCGTGAAGCTCAGCCCGTACTTTACTGCGCTGCCCAACTTGGCCCGCCAGCTTCAGGAGGCCGGGGCCAACGCGCTGGTACTCTTCAACCGCTTCTACCAGCCCGACTTCGACCTTGAAGCGCTGGAAGTCGTGCCCAACATTCGCCTGAGTACCTCGGACGAGCTGCGGCTGCCGCTGCGGGCAGTCTCGCTGCTCCACGGGCGCGTGCCGGTCGATCTCGCGATCACCAGCGGCGTCCACACCGCCCACGATGTGCTGAAGAGCATGATGGCGGGCGCCAAGGTCACGATGCTCGCCTCGGCGCTGCTCAAGGGCGACGCCCCCAGTCATGCGCGTGACATCCTCGCCGACCTGCGGGCCTGGATGGAGGAGCACGAGTACGAGTCGATCACGCAGATGCAGGGCAGCATGAGCCAGCGCCACGTCGCTGAGCCTGCCGCCTTCGAGCGGGCCAACTACATGAAGGTGCTCGGCTCCTTCCGCTTCAGCGACGGCTCCGCCACGCACTCGTCACTCACGATGGGGATGCTCTACCCCTTCTTGGGCACGCCCATCAACGACGCGGGCGCTGAGGAAGAGTAGAACATCGTCCGACCAAGTCGGACGACTTGAGTTTTTTGTGGAGAGGGCCAAGCCCTCTCCACACTTCTCCACACCTCTCCACACCTCCACACCTCTCCTTCACTTACCCCCCAGCCCCCAGCACGCACAGACTCGCCCACACCAGCGGCAACCCCAGGGGCGCATCCGGGTACTCACGCCCGAAGCGCAGACATGCCCGTTGCGCTTCGGCCAGCGCGGTTGGCGCATCACGCCCCGCGCTGAGCGCCGTGTAGAGCGGATCGAGTACGGGCAGCACCATCATGTCGTAGAGTTGCCAGAGGCTCGCGACGACATCACGCGCCCCGGCAGCCAGCAGCGCCCAGCTCAGGCTCAGCACCTCCTCGCCCGGCAGGGTTTCGCCCCGCGCCCCTTCACATGCGACCAGCAGCACCAGGCAGCCCCCCAGGCGCAGTTGCGCCACCTCGTCGGCCAGCAGGTCGTCGTCGGCCAGCTTGAGGTGCGCCAGCATCCCGTGGCCGCCTAGCAACTGCCCGTGGGTCGCCAGGTGGATGAGTCCGTAGTGCTGGAGTGCGCCCGTGGCCGCCGCCGAGCGCAGCTTTTCCCGCGTGACCTCTGCATCCTCTAGGCGCGTCACCTCGCCCGCCCAATGGCGCTGCGCCAGATCGAGCGACGGGATGGCGCTTGGCAAGCTTTCGGCTCGCCCCCCAAACTGGCTGACCCCGATTAAGAGCGCATCACGCCCACGCTGCGGTCGTTGCACCAACTCAGCCCAAATTTGGAGACTTGGGATGAGCTGGATCACCGTCTGCTCAACGAGCCACTGTGCCTGCACCCGCAGCGCCGCCCAAGGCAGTTGATGCAGCGGGCCAGCGGGGACAATCAGCAGCCGCTGCGCCGGGTGCAAGCGCTCGCGCACCGCTGGCGGGATCAGGGCTGCGCCCAGCGCGGCGAGATCGGCCCATGGGGTGCTTTGCTGGCCCGTCTGGAAGGGGAGATCCTGGTAGGTATAGGCGCGATAGCGCGGCAGGCACGCCCGCTCAAGCCGACGGCGCAGCGCTTGATCAAATGGGATGCTGGTGAGCTGCATCTGGGTTGGCCCAAGCGTGATCGCAAGCAGCGCCTCGTCGGTCTGCACATAGACCAGGGCCGTCCAGTCGGTGCCGTAGCGTGCCGCCAGGCACTCGCGCAGTGCGTCCAGCTCAAGCGCCTGGGTGGGGACGACGGCATCAGGCATGGTGGCGTGACGCCCGTGCAGCAGCACCTCAAGGTAGGCGGTGAGCGCAGTCGCCAGCGCTGGCCCCGCATCCTCTTGCGCCGCCAGCGCCCGCAGATGGGCGCGGCACCGCTCATACTCCGCGTGCATAGCTGGCGGGAGGATGATTGGCTCGCGCTGAAGCTGCTGCTGGAGCGCCAGCGCCCGCTGCTGCTCGGCGAGCTGAAGCACGAGCAGCGGATTGTTCTGCGCGGCGGCAAGGCGCACGGCGGCGGTGGTGAGCGGTTGGGCCTCACGGAAGAGTGCGCTCGATGCGTGTGCCTCGGCGACGCCGTGCCGCAGCGCGGCGACGGACGTGCTGGCTTGCTGGTAGTGAGCCAGGGCCGTCGCCGGGTCGCCGCGTTGCTCGGCGCAGCGCCCCAGGCCGTAGACGGCCCGCCAGTGGTAGCGCTGCGCCTCGACCAGCACCGCAGCGGCGTGCTGAAAGGAAGCCTCGGCGCTGTCCAGTTCGCCGTGGGCAAGCTGAAGCCAGCCTTGGGCCAAGCGGGCGCGACCCGCGCCGGGCCGATTCGGCAGCGCCGTGAACTGCGCCTCGGCTTGGCGCAGATAGGTCAGTGCAACGGTGGACTTGCCACGCGCCGCCACCACCTCGCCCAAGGTCTGGAGGATTTCGGCATAGTCGCGCCGTGCGTCTAGCTGTTCCGCCTCCTCAAGCAACGCGGTGAGCAGCGCCTCGGCGGCGTCGAGCTGCTGCAGGTGATAGTGCGCCTCGGCCTGATTGCGCCTGCTGACGAGGGTCATCCCGCGCATGCCAAGCGCCGCGTACTGGCTCTCGACCTGCCGCCACGCAGCGAGGGCCAGCTCGTACAGCCCACTGTAGAAGGCCACAACGCCGAGGTTGAGCGTGCAATCGGCCACTTGGTACGGCTGGTTGAGATCGGTGAGCGCCTGGCGGGCGGCGAGCAGGTGAGCAATGGCGCGGTCAGTCTGGCCCAGCTTGGCGGTGATCAGGCCGAAGTTCTTCACGCAGATGGCGGCGCGCAGCGGCATGTTCAGGCGCACAAACGCGGCGTGCGTCCGCTCTTGAAGGGCGAGGGCTGCCGCAAACGCATCCTGGGTCAGAGCGAGCCGCGCCTGCTCAAACCAAGTACGCGCCAGCTCGCCGGGCATGCGGAGCTGGCGAAAGCCCGCCACTGCTAGCGCCAGGGCTGCGCTCGCCTCGGGGAAGTTGCCCAACTGGAGATGGGCGGTGCCTGTGGTGCGGGCGAGACCAGCTTGGTCGGCGGGGTCGCCGAGTGTGGCGATCACCGGCTGTGCCACGAGGCCGACGGCAAGGGCGTCAGTCGAGCGCCCAAGCATATTCAGCGCCCGCATCTGGCCGACGCGCACAGACGCCGCCTCAAGGGGCAACGCGTGGGCAACACAAGCGGCGGCAAGCGTCTCCCAGCCTGCGAGGTCGGCGGCACACACCCCTTGCAGCAGCATGGCAAGCAGGATGCCGTGACGCGCCCGCAGCGGTGCCCACGGCTCGCCCTGGGCGCGCAGTTGGTCGTGGGCCTGCTGCAACAAAGCGATGGCCGCCGCCGGTTGTTCACGCACAAGCATGCACCAGCCAAGCGTGAACTGCGCCCACGGGTGCGTTGGGCTGTGCAGCGGCGTGCGTTCGAGCAGCCGCTGGGCGCTGGCGGCGGCGCGCAGCGGGCGACGGGCGCACCACGCGAGGATGCGGGCGCAGGGATCGGGGAGACGCAAATCAGGGCACAACGGTGGTTCAGTGCTGACGTACCGCCGTCGTGGGTTCTGAATAACCATAAGAATGGGCTATACTACTTATAGTGTGTGACGGCGTACACTTGGTAAGTGAAGGAGCGATCAATGGCGGGCAGGACAATGACGGCGTTGGCTCTCGGCCAGATCCTGAATGACGACGGTGCCGAGACCTTTCGCGGCGAGCTGCTGAGCGCCCACGCCGTGCGCTGTGACAACCTCTGGCAGGCCAACGCAACGGTTTATAGCGATGGTGCAGCCGAGATCGAGATCCTTTGTAGCCTGAACACGGACACCGGTCGCTGGGATGCCGAGGTCTACTATTACTCCTTCGACCGTGCGGTCAGCGCCCTGCGTGAATATGAGGCGACCGGCAACATCCCCGAGGGCGAGTAGCCGCAACGGAATCAAAACAGCGCCGACGCATGTTCGGCGCTGTTTTGACCGGGGCACGGTGAATGGGGCACAAAGAGCGCCCCGATGTATGCACCTACTGGGCAAGCAGATCAAAGTGGGGGTGGCCGTCGTCGCCGCCGAGGTGGCGGATGCCGCGCTGTAGCGCACGAACCGACCCCTCGCCGAGCCAGAAGGTCAGCAGCGAACCGACAACGAGGCCGAGGGCACTGCCGAGGGCAGCCCCAGAGGCGAAGAGGACGAGACGCTTCCGACGGGACGCGACTTTGCGTCGAGGGGGCGACTTGCTCATGCTAACCTCACTGGACGACGACGACCGGTGGTACTTTGCTCCAGAGACGTTCGAGGCGATAGTAGTCACGCTGGGCTGGACTAAAGACATGCGCGACAATGTCGCCATAGTCAAGCACAATCCAACCTGTCTCGGACGAACCCTCGGCGCGGGGGTCTACCCCAAACTCTTGATGCACCTTTGTGTCAATATGGTCGACAATGGCCTTGATCTGGCGCTCGTTATCAGCCGAGCAGATCACAAAATAATCCGCGATGGTACTCTGGGTGCGGATGTCAAGCAGCACAATCTCGTGCGCCTGTTTGTCCTCGGCCAGTTCGACCATACGCCGTGCAAGCGTTCCTGTCTCGATGATCCGTACTCCTCACTCTAGCGTGTCAGGCTCCAACTATGTACCTAGAATCCTATCACAGACGACGCAAGATGTAAACTCTTCTTTTATCACCCCCGACGCTCAGACGTGCCCTGCCTGGCAAGCGGCGGCGCGGGCGGCGCTCAGCGTTTGCGGCGCATCAGGATCACGCCTGCCACGATCAGCAAAACTGGGAAGATCAGCGACATATCGATCCCGAGTTGCTCAAGGAAGACCAGGGCACCGATACCGATCAGGATGAGGCCAAGGGTACTCCATCTGCGCGCCCGCTGCGGCGCTGGTTGCCCAAACTGGGCGGGCAGCTCGACCGGCGGCATCGTCACGGTCTGGCCGGTGTTCGGGCTGTCCGGGCCGAGCGGCTGGCCCGTCAGTGGGTCGAAGCGATACTCGGGTGGGCGCGGCGGGCTGGCGAAGCCGCCGCTGCGCGGCTGCGCCTGAGTGGGGCGCTGGCCCACCAGCACCTCACGGCTGAGGCGCGTGGCCTCCTGGCTGAACTCCTGACCGAGGCGCGTGGCCTCCTGGCTGAATTGTTTGACCCCCTCCTCAAGACTCTGCTGGCCTTGGGTCGGGTTGCCCTTCGGCATAATGATCCACAGCACGATATACACCGGCACCCCAAAACCGCTGGTGAACGTGACCACCACAAAGATCATCCTAACGATCACGGGGTCGATGGTGAAATACGCGGCAAGGCCGCCGCAGACACCCGCCACCATCGTCTCGCTGGTGCTGCGCGTGAGACGCGGTTGCATCGCGAACTCCTCCACTGACACGACGGGCGTTCCGTCGCCACTGCCGGTTGGACGGATCTTGCCGGGGCATTGTTGCGACCCTGGCCGTAGGCTGGCGGAGGGGCCATAACCCTGGGTTTGCCGACAGGACTCTCCGGGGGGCTGAAGCCCCCGGCTCTTGATGACGAAGCCTGCGAAGGCAGGCTTCACGAGGCCGCGCAGAGCGAGCGCCCCGCCCCCCGTGGCGCTACGTCCCACGAGCAGTGGCCCCGTAGTCGAGCGGGTTGACGTTCACCCAACTGCCGCTCTGCTGCACCCAAACTTGGTAATCGAGATGTGGGCCAGAGGACATGCCGGTCGAGCCGACAAAACCAATCAATTCACCCTGACTAACCACTTGCCCGTTGCTAACGGCAAAGCCAGCGAGATGCGAGTAGCCGGTGCGGTACGTGTCATTGGTGAGCCAGATGTGGTTGCCTGCGGGGTGACTGTCAGCGGTGGTCTGGATCACGCCGATGTGGGTCGCGTACACGGGTTGGCCCTGCGTGCCGACGGGGTCAGCGACCCCATCGCCGTCGCTGTCGAGGGCGAGGTCAACCGCGCCCCAGATCGCGGCGGGGGCGTGACTGCCCACCCCATAGCCCTGGGTCAGCACCGTGTTTGCGGCCCGCAGCGGATTACCGTACGGGCGCTGCTCACCGGGCAGGCCACGACCCTGCTGTCCTGGTGCGGCGAAGCCGCTCAGCCCTTTGGTCGGTGCCCGATTGGATACGTCTGCGGGCACTATAACGCGCTGGTTGCCCCACGCGCTGATCCGCAACGGGTCGCCGCCTGCGCTAAACCAAAGGAGCGCAAGGCTTGTTACGAGGATCACTAGGGGGAGCCAACTTCCCCCCCTTGGCCCATAACGATTCGACATCGTTCCATAGACCCTTCACATTATCGGGGCGACCAAGCTGGCCAATAGCTATCCGCAAGTGCGGTCACAACTCGTATCCGTATTTGTGGTGTATCCAACGCAACACATAGAATAGTTCTCGGATTTCCATCGCTATGATACGCAATGAAACGACTATCAGGTGACCATGCAGGGATATGCTCTTTCTTTGAGGTATATCCAAGATTGATAGGCAGTGTGCCGTCCGCCTGAATAATATAGAGATCACTTTCATCTTCATTACGACGGTTTGCCACAAACGCAATCCAATTTCCGTCGGGCGACCACTTTGGCCCACGCGGATCGAGGTTATCGACAGGAAGCGTTCTGACTGAATCAGTTGGATTTGCAATGTTAATGACATACAGACCGCGTATGCCATCCCTATCAACGCGCTCAAAAACGATTTGATCACCATTAGGCGACCAAGATGGGTTGATATCCAAACCTTCATTATCGCGTGTCAGATTTTTATTGTCACCTGCTTGAAGATCTACAAGACAAATATCCCAGTTGCCACCCTCAGGTCTAAAGGAATAGGCCAAGTAGCGCCCATCAGGCGACCATGAGGGTGTTCCATGATCACCATCACCAGCGGAAACAGGAACAGGCGTGGGATCGTTTACCGACATGATGTAGATTTGGTAGAGTTGGCGCGCAGAAACCTCAGCGCGAAGAAAGGTGATCTGTTGACCATCAGGCGACCATGCTGGGGCAACATCGTCATATCCTGGCTCATTCAAGAGTGGATGTGCATCAACTCCATCAAACCCAACGATATAAATATCGTGATCAGCGCGACCCAGTGCTTGCCCTGCAAAGGCGATCATCCCGGATGGCGACAAACTCTGTTGGCCTGTAGGGAGCAGCACTGTTGGGCTGAGTGCCGGGGCATTCGGCTGTACATCTGTGGGTACCACGGCAGTCGTTAAGAGGAGCGTAGGTGATGTGCTAGTGCCTGTCGCAGTCTGCTGCCTGATCTCCAAAAATACAAGTCCTACTGCTGCTGCACTAGAGAACACCGCGATAATAACTGATACCGCCAAGGTAAAATGTCGAGTACGACGACCCTGTGAGCCGTCCAGTAATGAACTGATGATCGCGACGACTATAGAAACCGTAAGGCCAATAAAGGCTGTGAAGAGCGCTGTTCGAAAGTCAAGTGGCATAGTTCACCATACATTAATGAAAGTAAGACGACCTTGTCATAGCTCTTGCTACGGTAGGACACCACTCCTCCATCGATCCACAGTCGCCTCAACAAACTGAGTATATTGATCGGGCCGACAGCCATCGCTGAAAGGACAGTAGACGGGCAAGACATCGCCAATAGTTTTGTGCCCACGAGCCTCAATATACTCTTGCTGGATGAGTTTGAACCAACCCTCAATTCCCTCGGCCCAAGTTGGATAATCACGGTGGCCTTGGAAACAACTTGTATAGCCAGCGCAGATAATATTGCCGACGTTGTGGGTCGTGCCACCATCAGGCTTAAAACCTGCCCAACCCGGTGCTGTACCCGCCTTACTCTCCATAATAAAAAAGGCCACGGCGAAGGTCGGGTCAATGCCGTACTTCAGGCCAAGGTTGTACCAGTCTGCGCCGGTGCCCGCTGCGGGCGAGCCGTAGGCGGCGAGGATGCGGTCGATCTGTTGGGCCGTAATGCTCGGCGGGGCACGCAGCGTATAGTCGCCCGCTGGGCTGGCCAGACCTGCAAGGCTATGCTGTACATCTGAGGAGGTGCCGTCCAGGACAGTCCATCTGCTCCAGTTAAAGCCAGCACTGCCGCCTGCGAGGGCGAAGATAACCAGCACGCTGACCAGCATGATCACGCCTAGCTGTGTCCAGTGGCGCATGGTTTGTGCCGGGGGCAGCGGCGGTAGATGGGCACCGAAGTCGCCGAGCGACCTGTTCGCGGTGAACCTATGCTCGATGCGCTCGATGTCGGCCTTCGCCGTAGCATCTGCCATGCGGGCCTGCGCCTCGTGCATGAGCGAGAAATGCACCGTAACCAGATGCTCGGGTGACGGGGGCGGCGCTTTGGGGGCGACGTGCGGTGCTACGGGCGCTGTCTGACGTGACAGCGCTGTGGCCGACGCCTGGGTGCGCTCATCGGCGGGCCGGTGCGGTGCCACCTTTGTGGGCATGGCCGCGCCAAGCGTGCCGTCAAGGTCGTCAAAATAGTCGTCCAAGGGTGTCGGCATCTTGTGCCGAGCGCTTGGCGGCAGATCGCCTTCTTGCAGCCAGTCTTCGGTGGAACGCGAGTGCGCCTCGCGTCCTTTTGCGCCCTGATCGGCTGGGGTAGACTGGTGCTGTCGGCGACGGCCATTGGACGATGTCACGACCCAAGCTCCTGCGCGATCCGCTGTTGCTCGTCCGGCGTCGGTAGCCGGAAGCCTCCGTCACGGTTGAGATAGACCAGTTGCTCGTTGCGAACGCTGATCATCAGATCATGCTGGCCGTCAGCATCCACA
>CAIWXH010000613.1 GCA_903916565.1 uncultured Oscillochloris sp.
AACCGCCTTGCCCAACTTGGCGCACGATTTGGTAGCGCTGGTTAATCAGGGTGCTTGGCTGAAGCATGGTGGTGCTCATTTCGATGGAGATCCAGAGGTGCGGGCGTAGTGTCCTGCGCTTGCTATTGTAACAGACACCGCTTGTCACACACCTACGTGCATCAGCCCTGGCATGGCACATGAGCGCCACAGCCCACCCACACCGTTGTGCTACACTACCGCCATGAACCGCGCTGCTACACAGCTAAGGAAGCCCAGTGGGCCGGCAGCTTACCCGCTCGCCGTGCAGAGCGTGGCCCTGCTGGCGCTGCTGGCCTCAATCATCAGTGCGCTGGGTCTGCGGGTGCCGATGATCCACCTCTGGGCCTTGGTCGGCCTCGGTGGGCTGAGCCTGCTGGCTGTGCTTGTGGTGCCGATGCGCCGCCTGCCCCGCTGGGCGCAGTTGCTCTTTCTGGCCCTTCAAGCTGGCAGCGCGATGCTTGTGCAAACACTTGCGCCCGCGCCGTTGCTTGGTTATGTCTACCTGTCAATTGTGCTGCAGGCAATTGTGCTCTGCCCGCTCTGGCTGTGGATTCCCTTTGCGGTGATTGTCTATGCGCTGTGGAGCGGGCTGTTAGCGCTTGCCACCGCCAATTTCCTGCCGTGGCTCCAGGGGAATTTGGCCCTGGCCTTCCCTGCGACCTGCGCGATTATCGCCGCCATCGTCTATGCGCGTCAGCAGCGCCGCAGCGAGCAGGTGCAGCAGATGTTGCAACAGGTGCAGCAGCACTACGATTCGCTCTCCATCGGCCTGCGCGAGCTGCAGCAGCACGTGATGCTTGAGGAGCGCCGTCGCCTAGCGCAGACGATGCTCGCTGAGATGCAGACGGCGCTCAGTCGCACCGAGCAGAGTGTCGCGGCGGCGGTGGCTCAGGCCCAGACGAACCTGACGCGCTTTCAGGACACCGTGACCCAGACGCGGGCTATGGCTGCGCTGGCCGTCGAGCGCCTGCGCGGCGCCGTGGCGACACTGCGTGGTGGCCCGACCGAGCCGCCTCCGACGCTGGTACTGTCCACCGTTAGCGCCAGCGACGAGGCCGTGATCACGTCACGCTCTAGCCGCATCTTGACCTGGGTGCTGCCCGCCGTCTTTGTCAGCCTGGCCCTGGGTCTGACGATGCTCCAGCCCGGCTTTGGGCTTGGGCACCTCGGCCCGCTGCTGATCTGGGCCACGCTGCTGCTGTTCGCCTACGTGACGACCCAAACCACGCGCAACCCGCTGCTGGCGCAGGCGGGACTGGTGGGGCAAGCGGTGGTGGTGCTGGTGATGGCCGCGATTTCCAACACGCTGCCGCTGCTGCTGGGGCTGCTGCTGGTGCTTTGGCAGCTCGCGCTACGCTTTCCGATGCGCCAGATCGTGCCGTATCTGGCTGGACTGCCCGCAGCCGCAGCGCTGCTGGTGGCGCGCCTGAACCCGCGAACCATGAGCTTCGATGCGCTGATGATCGGCACGCTGGCGACGGTCGCGGTCGGTGGCCCGCTGCTGCTGGCCCGCCGTCAGCTTGACCGCCGCAAGCAGGCCGAGCTGCACATGGCGCTGCTCAACGCGGAGATCGAGCAGCAGACCGCCGAGGTGCGCGCCCTCGCCGTGGCCGCCGAGCGCCTGCGGATGGCGCGTGAGGTTCACGACGACCTTGGCTCGCGGCTTATGCTGATCACGCTTCAGCTTCAACTGGCCGAGGAGTTCGCCGACGAGGATGGTGTCGCCGCCCTCGCGCAGCTTGAGGGTAGCCGTGAGCAACTTCGTGCGGCCTGGCGTAGCGTGTTGGCTGTCGCCGATGCCGCGCTGCCCTTGGCCGACGGCGACCTACCAACAGCGCTGGCCGCGCTGGTGGCCCAGTGCGGCGGGGCCGCATTGGCGCTCGAAGGTGCGTTGGCCGCGCTGCCCGCGCCAATGGCGATAACCGTCTACCGCAGCGTGCAGGAGGGGCTGACCAACGCCCATAAGCACGCCCAGGCCACGCCGATTAAGGTGACGGTGCTGGCCCGTTGCGATGCTGTGACGGTCACGGTGACGAATGCCGCCGCGCCCGGTACGCTCACGACGCCACGGGAAACCGGGGCACCAACCGGCTTTGGGCTGGTCGGCCTGCGCGAACGGGCCGAGGCGCTCAGCGGGAGCCTTGAGGCTGGCCCCATGCCTGATGGCGGCTGGTGCTTGCGGCTGGTGCTGCCTGCGGAGGACGTGTGAGCGAGCGCAAAATCCGCGTCCTGATCGTTGACGATCAGTCCCTCATCCGCACGGGCATTGCGACCCTGCTGGCGCGCAAGTCCGACATTGAAGTTGTCGGCCAGGCGAGTAATGGCCTTGAGGCGCTTGAGCGCGTTGCGGCCCTCGACCCCGACTTGGTGCTGATGGACTTGATGATGCCGGTACTCGACGGGGTTGAGGCGACACG
>CAIWXH010000614.1 GCA_903916565.1 uncultured Oscillochloris sp.
ATAGCCGATAGCCGATAGCCGATAGCCGATAGCCGATAGCCGATAGCCGATAGCCGATAGCCGATAGCCGATAGCCGATAGCCGATAGCCGATAGCCGATGGCGGCTATTTCACGCGATAGCTCAGCCAGCCAGAGCGGCGGCCTCATAACCCGCAGGGCGAGGGTGCGACTCCCTCTCGCGTGACCAGTAGGGGCGCAGCATGCTGCGCCCACGCCCGTACACAGTTTGGGCCGTTCTTCTACGGGTTAGGAACCCTGCTTTTCACCCAGGGGAAGCGAGTTCGAGTCTCGCACGGCCTACCAACTCCCGATAGCTCAACACACAGAGCGCTCGCCTTCGGAGCGAGGGGTTGCGGGTGGAAATCCTGCTCGGGAGGCCACGCCCACGTAGCTCAGCCAGAGAGAGCGCCGGCGCGACATGCCGGAGGTCGCTGGGGCAGAACCAGCCGAGGGCACCACCGTACCAGTCCGAGCCGACGTAGCTCAAGGGGCAGAGCACCCGCCTTTTAAGCGGCGCAGTGGGGGATCGTGGCCCTCCGTCGGCACCAGCCTCCCGTCGTGGCGCAAGTAGGCAGCGCAGGCGACTCTTAATCGCAAGGTTGCAGGATCGTGGCCTGCCGACGGGACCACCGAGGGGGTTCAAGGGAGGGCTTGGCCCTCCCTTGAACCCACCCACATGCCTTTAGCCGAGCCGTCGTTCAGCAGCAGGACCCGTGTCTGATACGCACGCAACCTGGGTGCAATTCCCAGCGGCTCGACCAGTGTGGGCGCGTAGCTTAGCAGCAGAGCAGCAAGCTTATATCTTGCCGGTCGCTGGTGCAACTCCAGCCGCGCCTACCACCTCCACGTAGCTCAGGCAGCAGAGCGCCAGTTTCACACACTGGAGGCCGCTGGGGCAGATCCAGCCGTGGAGACCACCGACTTATGCCCCATGCGTCTGTAGCTCAGTTCAGGCAGAGCGCCGCTCTGAAACAGCGGAGGTCGGGGGTGCAAGGCCCCCCGGACGCACCAGTACGCCGCCGTAGCTCAGTTGCACGAGCGGGCGCCTTCTAAGCGCCAGGACGCTGGTTGGAGTCCAGCCGGCGGCGCCAGCAGTGGGGGGTTGTGTAACTGGCAGCACACGAGCCTTTGAAGCTCGCCGTCCCCGTTCGAATCGGGGCCTCCCAGCCAGGTAGGGGTCAGGTGTCAGGGTTCAAGGCGTGCCGGGGCCGTAAACGGCCCGGCTACGGGGTACGAAGGCCGTCTGCGCGGCCTTGCTGAGCCTGCGAAGGCAGGCTTCGCAGCGACAGAGCCGGGGACTTCAGTCCCCCGGCGGGCGGGTTCACGGGCGAACTTGGTTCGCCCGTGCGAACCCCGTAAACATCCGTGGTGCGGCAAGCCGAAAAGCGAGGCGCCTGACTGTGGATCAGGTCGTAGCGGGGGCAGTACCCGTGCCGCACCCCAACATCCCCTGAGCCGGGAAGCGAGGCTCCCGCCTGCAAAGCGGGTGAAGCGGGGGCAGTACCCGCAGGGGATTCCAGCTAAAAACAGGGCCAACCGAGGCGCAATGACGAAAGGGGGTGATCCTGTGGCCGAGGTGCTGATCCTCAACGCCAGCTACGAGCCGCTCCAGCTTGTCAGCCTGGCGCGGGCGATGCGGCTGATCGTGACGGGCAAGGCCGAGGTGCTGGAGACCACGGATCGCCCGCTGCGCTTTGCGACGGGCGCGATGGCCGAGCCGCTGGTGCTGCGCCTGTTCACCTATGTGATGACACGGCGGCGCCTGCATCGCCCGGCAGTCTCGCGGGGCCGCGTCTTCACCCGCGACCGCGAGGCGTGCCAGTACTGCGGGGCCACGCCGGGCCGCGCACGGCTCACGCTTGACCATGTGCTGCCACGGGCGCAGGGCGGCGCGACCACCTGGGAGAACATTGTCGCGTGTTGTGGCCCGTGCAACGCCCGCAAGGCCGACCGCACGCCCGAGCAGGCGGGGATGCGGCTGCGGAGTGCGCCACGCCAGCCGACGGTGCTGCGGCTCGTCAGCGCCGACCTCGACCGCCACGCCGCCTGGGCGCGTTATGGGTTCTGTGGGTAGACAAGGTTTCAGGTGCCGGGTTTCAGGTTTCAGCCCGAACGCAGCAGAAAGCCCTGCGTGTGCCGAAACGGTAAAGTAGCCACGAACCTTGTCGGAGTAGAAGTTCAGGGAGGGCCAGGCTCTCCCTGAACCCCGCATTAGTGGAGCGTTGGCCGAGCAGTAAGGCGCCGGTTTGCTAAACCGTGGCCGTGGGGCAACTCACGCGCAGGTGCGAATCCTGCCCGCTCCTCCATTTCTTACCGAGCGCGCCGATGCAGGTGCATCAACCAGGCCCGAACCCTGGGGCCACGGGCCACCGTGGGCGGTTCGATCCCGCCGCGCTCGTCCAAATTGCGTTGTGGAGCGTATGCCGCCGGGTGCGGCACCCTGCCTGGAACGCGGGGAAGCGGGGGGCACCTCGCTGAAGTTCGAGCCTTCTGCGCTCCGCCAAGCGGCCCAAGGTTGTCGCGACGCCCATGTTACAATAGGCACCCGATGGATTAGTTCCTGCCCCCACGCCTCGCTGGGCTTGAAAGCTTATGATCGGTACTGCGCCTTCCGCCTTCCTTGCCTGGCTCCAACGCTCGTCACGGTACCTTGATCTCCTGGTCGTCTTGGGCGCGAGTATCTGCCTGGCCTTGGCGCTTTGGGTTCCCACGGCACCTCCACCGTTCACCCAGCTCTATCGCCAACTCCATCCGCTTGAAACCGGCGCCATCGGCAGTTACGCCTGGTCGCAGCCTGAGTTTAAGCTCTCCCTGCCGCTGGAACAGACCGCCCGCCACGCGCTGCTGCGCCAGCGCATGACCGCCGGGGCAACCCCTGACACGGCGCGGCCTTTCACCGTCAGCGCGGGGGCGACGACGCTGGCCTTTCGGCTGCATGGCGGGACGCCGCTGCGTACCTACAGCTATCTGCTGCCCGTCAGCGCAAGCGAGCTGCGGGCGCGCTTCAGCATTGCGCCCCTGAGCGCAGATCAGCCGAACGACGAGCGCGCCCTTGGCGTGCTGCTGCTGGACACGCAGGTGCGCCTGCTGGACACGCAGCCGCTCCCAGGGGTGCCGGTGCTGGCCCTGGTTGGCGTGCCGCTGAGTCTGGTGCTGGTCGCGCTGGGCTGGGGGCTTGGCCCATTCCGCCGCCCGCTGGTGCTGTTGGTCGCGCTGGGCCTGGCGCTCTTCGTGGCTGCGGATCGCTACACGGTGCTGTCCACCAGCAGCGCACTCGCCAGCGGCCTCGTCATGGTCGCGGCGCTGGGCTACCTCTGCCGACGGCTGACGCAGACGGCGCAGACCGACGTGGGCAGCGTGTTGCTCTGGTGCCTCGCCGCCGTGATTGGCCCGTGGACGTATCTTGCTGCTGGGCTAGGGGCAAATCTGGGTCGCCAGTGGCTGCGCCAGCCGCAGCTCGCCGGTCTCTTGCTGAGCCTGCCGGTACTTGCGGGTGCGCTCGCGCTCGTGCG
>CAIWXH010000615.1 GCA_903916565.1 uncultured Oscillochloris sp.
CACCAGGGCGGGCAGCCCCACCAGCGCCACGGCCACCAGCGCCAGCGGCACCGCCCCTCGTAGAAACAACAGCACTTGGCGCATAGTAGAGAGTGTTGGAGGGGCGCAGCCCCTCCGAGAGAAAAACCTTGCCCAGCGGGGAGGTTTGGAGGGACGCAGCCCCCTCCGAGAGAAAACCCTTTGCCCAGCGGGGAGGTTTGGAGGGGCGCAGCCCCTCCGAGAAAACCCTTTGCCCAGCGGGGAGGTTTGGAGGGGCGCAGCCCCTCCGAGAGAAAAACCTTGCCCAGCGGGGAGGTTTGGAGGGGCTGCGCCCCTCCAAGAAACCCCCTTTACCCCTTTACCCCTTGGCCGCCTGAAGCTGCGTGATAATCGCCTCGGCCAGATCAGGGTCATCCGGGCCGACCAAGCGCTCGGCGAGGCTGCTTAGAGCGTCGGCATGGCTCGTCGGATCGCCCGCCCCGCCCAGCACCGTATCCACCGGGTCAGCGCCATCGCCGCCGCCGCCACCGAGTATCCCGCCGCCAATGGCGCCCCGCAGCCGCGCCACCGCGCTGGCGGTGGTGCGCGGGGCGTCAACCGTCACCTCGGGCGCGGTCTCAAGGTCTTGCACATTCACCGTGTAAAAGATCTCGCTGCCCGCGACCACGCGCCCTTCGTGCGTCGTAACGTCGGTGACCCTTGACTGCGGCGCGGCAGCCCCACCTTCGTCCGCGCCGCCACCGAGTACCGTCACCCCATCGGCGCTAATCAGCAGCGCGCCCAGGGCGAAGGTGCCCGTGGCCGTGCCCGTCAACTGTACGCGGTGGAGGCCCGCCGCCGGGCTGGGGATGACCGCGATGTTGAGGTGCTTGCCGCTGTGCCCGTGGTCCTTTCCCCGCACCACCCGCGCGCGCCGCCGGGGTGCCGCCTCTTCCAAACCACCGCCAAGCACGCCGCCAGAGGTCAGCGCCGCGCCGCCCGGTGCCTCGACCCGCAGCGTCACCGGCGAGGCGGTCATAATCACGAGGCGCGGCTCGGAGGCGGGCGCTGCGCCAAGGAGCGGGGATGCCACGCCTAACTGGCCGAAGATCCGCGCCAGCACGGTCGGGTGATCCGGCATGGTGCCGTGGTCTACGCCGGGTAGCGGCGCTAAATTGTTCACCCGCTGATGCTCTAGCTGGGCGCTCGTACACAGCACCGTGCCGTCCCCGTCGCTGTTGGTGTTGTCGTTCACCGGGGCACCATCGGGGAAAACCGCCGGATTACCGGGCGGCACGGGCGGCGCCGTCACCGTAATCGTGGCAATCGTCGTAACACCGCCGCCCGCAATCGTCGTCACCGGCACCCGCCCCACCAGGGTCTCGATGCCCGTCGCTTGGTTCAGCAGATCGACCACCAGATTGCGCTCGGTCAGCCCGTCTTCAAGCTTCGGCACCGGCGGCACCCCCTGCGTCAGCAGATAATCGTCAATCGGCAGCAGGTCGCGAATGCTGGGCACCAGCGCACGAACCGCCTTCAGCTCGCTCAGATCCGTCTGAAAGGGGTGCGCGTGCCGCAGGTACCACAGGTAGACGCTGAAGACCGTCTTCGTCGTCGCGTCGCCCCTAATCTCGCCGTTGCCCCAGGTGTAGTACGCCTGCGCCGAGCCGCGCTGCGGCGTGCCGAGCGTAATCAGCGCCTCGACATCATTGGCGTAGCTCTTGCTCTGGATGTAGCTGCGTGAGACCAAGCCGCCCATACTGTGGCCCACCAGCACCACTTTCTGCGCCCTTGCACGCTGCTTCGCCTGGTCGATCCACGGTTTCAGATAGAACTGCGCGCTATCCTTCACCGATTTCCGCCAGTCATAAAAGGCCACAAAGAGGTCAAGGTCGCGGGTATACCCAGCTTTGGTGAACGCCTCAAGCAAGTTCTTGCCATAGTCGGCAAAGGGCGGGAAGCCCCAGCCGCTCAGTGTCGGCCCACGCCAGTCGAGCAGCACCCCGAGGTTGAACGAGCCACAGATGCCAGGGACGAAGAGGACAGGTGTACGCGCCATGCGATTCCTCCTCAATGAGAGACTCGAACCTTCAGAAATTAGTACAGCTTTCTGGAAGTTCCTGTCGGGTTGCGCGGCGATTCTCATAAGGCACGGAGCGCAGCAGCACGCGGTTCGGCCTTCGTGACCTTCGTGCGCTTCGTGGTAAAAAACCTGCCGCGTATGTCCGCCGACGTGTACTAGCGGCATAGGCATCATAGACACAGCACAAGGGCGCGTCAAGAGCTGTAGCGCCACAAATCCGTGCCCCCTATGCCGCCAAACCTGTCGCCCCTGCTATAATGACGCCCGATGAAGACCCTTGCCGCCCGCCTAAACTTGCTGCTGCTGCTGTTAACCGTAGTCGCCTGCGCCCCCGTTGGCACGCCCGCCCCCTATGGGTTGGTTGCGCCGTTTCTGGAGGCTTGGCGCAGCGCTGGCGGTGAGCGCCTCGGCCCGCCGCTGACGCCGCCGCTCTGGATCGACGATTACCAGGTGCAGTTCTTCACGGGCCACAGCATCACCGCCGTGGATGCTGCCCGCGCCGTCGTCAAGCCGCTGCCAAGTGACTGGGCCAGCCGCTACCCTGACGATCTGCTGAAGCTGCCCGCCGCGCCTCAGCGCGCCACCATTGCGCTGGCCGACGGTCAGCCCGCCGTCGCCGCCCCGCTGGCCCCGGTGACGGTGCGCGTACAGGCGCTCGGCTACAGCGGCCCCGCCGAACTGCGCCTCTACGCCGCCGACCGCCAACCCGCTGGCACCGTCGCCTTGACCATCACCGACGGCTACGGCAGCGCCGAGGTGCTGCCCCGTGGTCGCTTGGGTGTCCAGTGGGCCGTGACGCTGATTGAGGCTCAGGTGGCGGGCGCCCGCAGCGCGCTCTTCACCCTCGACGCCACCACCGAACTGCACACGGGCGACGCCGCGCTCGACGCGCTGTACCCGCGCCTGCGCGGTTTCATGGCGCAAGACACCGTGGCCTACGAGCTGAACGGCCAGCCTGTGCACGGCTACCGCTCACCCGACAACCCGCTGCTCTGGCTGCGCGACCACGTCTATCAGGGCCGGGGCTTCCGCTATTTTGAGCCGGATGTGACGAGTCTGCTCGACGCCTTTCGCGCCGCCCAGCGCCCCGATGGCAGCTTCCCCGATGTCATTGACAACCCCAAGCGTTTCGTCACGGCAATGCGGAAAGAGACCGAGAGCGACCTGGAGTTTCTCTTCGTCCAGGGTGTGTACGAGGCGTGGCAGATGACCGGCGACGACGCCTGGCTGCGCCAGAACCTCGCCGCGATGCGCCGTGCGCTCACCTACAGTACCAGCGACCCGCTGCGCTGGGATGCGGCGCGCGGTCTGGTGCGCCGCCCCTACACCATTGATATGTGGGATTTCGCCTACGGCCCCACCACGACCAGCCCCGACGGCAAGCCCGCCCCGCGTCACTGGCTGACGCCGGACACGATCTGGGGCACCTTTCACGGCGACAATACCGGCCTGGCCCATGCGCTTGAACTGATGGCCCGCACTGAGGCATTGACCGGCGACCCGACACGCGCCCAGGGCTGGCGCGACCAGGCCCAGGCGATCATGCAGCGCCTCACGAAGCTCAGTTGGAATGGGCGCTTCTTCACCCATTTCGTCCCCGAAGACCCGGCCTTTCAGCCGTCAGGCGTGGATGCCGCGCAGCAACTCAGCCTCTCGAACGCCTACGCGCTCAACCGGGGCGTGCTTGACGAGCGCCAGGGCCAGCGCATTATCGAGACCTACTTTGGGCGCCGCGACTTTGGCCGCGCCTTCGCCGAGTGGTACAGCATTGACCCGTCTTTCCCCACCGGCAGCTACGGCCTAGCCGGTGGCAAAGGCGAAAACCCCGGCGAGTACACCAACGGCGGCATCATGCCGCTCGTCGGCGGCGAGTTGGCGCGTGGCGCGTTTCGCTACGGCATGGAGCCTTATGGCTTCGATATTCTGCGGCGCTACGCCGCGCTTACCGAGCTGACCGGGGCGACCTATCTCTGGTATTACCCCGACGGACGACCGGGCATCCAAGGCCCGGACACGCTTGGCACTGATGGCTGGGGCGCTGGGGCGATGATCGGCGCGCTCATCGAGGGCGCTGCCGGCATCAACGACCGCGCCAGCCGCTACCACGACCTCTTCCTCGCCCCGCGCTGGGCGACCGACCCGGCCTTCACCCAGGTGCGTGCCGTCGCCCGCTACGCCGCCTCCGACGGCTACGTCGCCTACCTCTGGCAGCGTGACGCGCACGCGCTGACGCTGACGCTCACCGGCAGCGCCGCCAGCGCCTACGTGCGTATCCTCATCCCCCAGGACATCGCGAAACAGCCCCTGCGCGTAACCCTCGACGGCCAGAGTGTGCCGACCAACATTGACTATGTTGGCAACACGCCCTACGTCGCGGTGCCCGTCAGCCGTGGCGACGCCGCAATCCGCATTGTCTGGTAGAACGGTGAACATTATGCCGCCGCCCGCACCTATTTCCAGCTCACCCGCCTGGTCGCCCGACGTACTTGACGGCTGCGAGGCAACGACGATCAGCCTGCCCAACACCTTCGACGGCCCCGCCGTGGCGACCCTCGTGCGCCGTCGGGCCGCGCAGCCAACGGGACGTGCGGTACTCTACCTGCACGGCTTCATTGACTATTTCTTCCAGGCCCACTTAGCGGCAGCGTACAACGAACGCGGCTACGACTTCTACGCCCTTGACCTGCGGCGGCACGGGCGTTCGCTGCGCCCGCACCAGCGCCCCAACTTCTGCAAAGATCTGCGCGAGTATTACGCCGAAATCGACCAGGCCATCACCATCATGCGCGCCGCAGGGCACTCGTGGCTGCTGCTGAACGGCCATTCGACCGGCGGCCTGACGGGCGCACTCTACGCGCATGAAGGCGCACAGCGCGACCAGATCAGCGCGCTCGTTCTGAACAGCCCCTTTTTCGACCTGAACGTGAGCGCCGCGCAACGCGCCCAAGTCGCCGTGGGCGTGCGCCTCGGGGCGGTGCTGCCCGCCCTGAACCTTGGCGGCGCAATCACGTCGCTGTACGCCCAGAGCATTCACCGCGAGCACCGTGGCGAGTGGGCCTTTAACCTCAGATGGAAGCCAATTAGCGGCTTTCCGACCTACGCTGGCTGGCTGCGGGCCATTGTGATGGGCCAGCGGCGGCTCCAGGCGGGCCTGAGCATCGCCTGCCCGGTGCTGCTGCTGCACTCGGCCCGCTCCTACGTGGGCAAGGTCTGGAGCGACGAGTTCACCAGGGCCGACTGTGTGCTTGATGTCGCGCACATGCGCCGCTACGGCCCCGGCCTGAGCGCCAACGTGACTCTGGTCAGCATCGAGGGCGGCCTGCACGACTTGGTGCTCTCGCCCGCGCCCGTGCGCGCGCAGGTCTTTCACACGCTGTTTCGCTGGCTAGAGCAGGTTTCAGGTACCGGGTTTCAGGTTTCAGGCTGAACGCATTCGCACGCCTTGCGTGAGTAGCGACGCAACATGCTGCGTCGCTCCTGAAACCCGAAACCTAGTACAGCTCCCTGGAAGTACCTGTCGGGTTGCGCGCTGATTCTCGTACGGCACGGAGCGCAGCAGCAACGGTTCGGCCTTCGTGAACTTCGTGCGCTTCGTGGTACAAAACCTGCCGCGCATTTCCGCCGACGTATATTAGCACCTGCAACCTACGCCTACAGCAGCCCAAAAACAAGGAACGTCCCGGCCACACAGACCGCCGCCAGC
>CAIWXH010000616.1 GCA_903916565.1 uncultured Oscillochloris sp.
GAAAGCTCATCCGGCCCTCGCTGCGCGAGCGGCTGGTCTTGTACAAGCGGGAGTGCTACCGGGCGCTGGCGCGGGCGTTCGGGGCCAGCGGCGACGGGGTGGTGCCGGTGGCGCGGGTGGTGGCGCTGGAGGCGCGGGTGGCGGTGTTGGAGGGGCGGGGGCGGCACCAGCTTGTGACGGTGCAGGCCCGCACCACCGGCGACATCCTGGACTGTATCGAGATCACCGGCGACGAACACGACCGGCTGACGGGCAGCGAGATCGCCGCCCAGTTGGCGGCGCGGGGCATCGTGGTCGCGGCCACGCAGCACGGGGCAGAAGTGGTGCTAGCCGAGCTGCTGCGCCGCTTGGGCGCCCGGCGCATCCGGCCCAGCCTGCACGGCACGGCCAGCCGCCGCCGCACCTGGGTCGGCGTGCGGATGGTGGTGGACACGCACGTCACGGAGGCATAGAACGGGCGGAGTGGTGCAGCCACCCCGCCCGTTCGTACCAAGGATTACCGCATGACGCCCTCCACCGCCGACCAAGTCCTCACCATGTTAGCGCGGTACGCGCTCACCGCCAAACCGGGCGGGCGCTACCTGAGCAACAGCCCGCTGCGGCCAGGGTCAAACAGCCACGCGCTGAGCCTGATCATCAGCGGGCCAGAACACGGTGCCTACCTCGATTTCGTCTCGGGCGAAAAAGGCAGCCTGTACGACCTTGCGGCGAAACTCGGCATTGCCACGCCGAAAAAGACCGACACAACCAATACCTTCGCCAATTATCCGGGTGATGGCTCAGCGGGAAGCGGATGGATACGCCCAAGCCCGGTAACGGCGGCCATGAGCCGCTGCAATAAACCCGGCTCTGGCTTTTCCGGAAGGAGTTTAATCAGTTCTTCGGCATAGGCACGCCCACGGTAGTCGGCTTTGAGATCCAGGACGCTGGCATTCGGGTCGCTCCGACGGCGCTCCCGCACGAGGCGACGACTCAGGTTGACCATGAAGAAGGCCAGGTTCATCGCATTGGTGACGGCGGCCTCTTTCACCACCATGAAGTCCTCCAAGCCCCAGTATTGCTTGGCATCGCGGAACACACATTCGATTTGGAAACGCACTTGGTAGTCGTCACGCAAGACATCCCAGGCGAGCGTACGATCCGTACTGAAGAGGGAGACATGGGCATGTTTGCCCGTCGTCAGCTGCCGCTTGACGATGACCACCACGTTCAGTGGTTGGTCACACGTCGCATGGCGCGCCTCGATCTGATAGATGCGCGTCTCCACGCCATCTTCCACGGTGGTCTGCTTCAAAAAGTGCTCCGGGATGGCGGTCGGGGCGATCCGTTCGCCATCCATTCGACGCGGGCCACGTCCGGCGTCGGGGCCGTCAGAGGGATCGTACCGGGCGGAATCGTTCCGCAATTTGGAGATCAGGTGCAACCTGAGCCGACGGGCCATGAGGGCCGCATGCTGGTTCCCGAAATGGACATCAAGCACCCGATAGGTCACCGTAACATGGGGACGCATACGGGCCAAGCGGCGCTGGATCAGCGCACGGATGCGGGTGTGTTCGGCGTTCAACGGCGCATCAGCCTTGGCTTGGGTGCTGCTCCCCTGCGGACGCCCTGGCTTCCGCTTGGCGACAACCGGGAGCGGGGCAGGTGCCGTGACCGGCTCGCGCACCACCTGCTCTATCGCGACGGGGAAGGCATGCCGGTCGCGCCGACTGACCAGGGTGAGCGCGAAGAGCGCGACCCCTGGCACGGGTTTCCCCGCAATACTGGAGAAGAAGCGGTCAACCCCCTACGTCTCCGTGCCTGCTTTCGTGGTGACGCTTTCATCGCCGATCAGCAGCACGTCCTCATCCGGGGTGAGCAGATGGGTAGGCACGAAGCACCAGAGGATCGCCGCCCACGGCAAGGTGGTGTGAAAGAAGCGCTGGACCGTGCGATACCTGCCACCATTACCCGCCCAACGGGAGAGGCCCCGCATGGTGATTCGTCCCGTCATCGCGAGCATGGCACGCACAATCGGGGCACGTCGGCGCAGGGTCGTCATCCGAACCTCAGGGATGAGGCAA
>CAIWXH010000617.1 GCA_903916565.1 uncultured Oscillochloris sp.
CAGAAGCCTCATTCCGATGCGCGCTCGGGCCAAATCACCCGAAATGACCCGTAGTTGAGCCCGGCGAACGGGTAGTACCCGCTGCGGGAGCCGCAGCACAATTGTGCTTCTTCACGCCAGAATGCACTACCAGAAACGAGGACACCCTCGTTCAGTGCAAAGTCTTTTTTTGGTGTCGCCTGCTGCGGTCGATCGTTCGAGGTTGCCATCCACTCCCACACATTGCCCGCCAAATCCTCTGCGCCGCACGCCGCTGCGCCCGTTGGAAAGCAGCCAATCGGTGTACTCGTCCCGATCTGCGTCTGGTCATAGTTCGCGCGCTCTGGCGTCGGCGCGTCGTTACCCCACGGGTAGCGGCGCTGGTTGTCCTGTCCACGGGCGGCACACTCCCATTCGAGCGAGGTGGGCAGGCGGATCGCGTCGTCGGGCAGGAGCCAACGCGCTACGTGGCCCTGCGCCGTCAGCCAACGGCTGTAGGCTGCCGCCTCGTACCACGAGACGCCGACCACCGGCTGGAGCGGATTATTGAAGTTGGGATCATCCCAGTAGCGTGGCAGCGTGATGCGCTGGGCCTGATCATCATAGGGGTGCCCTCTAGGCTGGAGGAATTTCCAACCCTCGTCCGTCCACCATTCCTGACGCTCGTAGCCCCCGGCGGCGATGAAGGCGGCAAACTCGGCATTGGTCACCGGGTAGCGGGCGATCTTGAAGGTATAGGCGAGCGTCATCTGCGTGAGCGCCCCCTTCTGGTCATCGCCGTACCAAAACGTGCCCGCCTCGACCGGGCACCAGTAGCGCCCGTCGGGTGCGGTGCCCACCATTGGGTCGAGCAGGCGCGGGTCGGCATGCGTAGGTGCCACGCCACGCCCGCGTTGCCCCAGGTCGCCGTAGCAGAGCTGCCCCAGCGCCAGCCCGGCACGGGCGCGTAGCGGTGCCGCCACATCCGGGGCGTGGCCCGTCGTGACGAGGCGCCGCAGCACCGCACCGGTGCGCGCCCACAGCCCGTCTGTGGCGAGCATTGCGGGGTCGTAGCTTGCCGCACGCTCGGCACCGATTTGTGCCAGAAGCTCGCCGCCCAAGGCTTGCTCCAGTGGGCCGCACCCCAGGAGTTTGGACACGAGATCGAGCGGGCGCTCCAGTTCGCGATCCTCCAGCACCTGATAGCCGACCATGAGGGTCAGCGCCTCGTGCCATTGGGGCTGTCTGGCGCGTTCGACGCACAGCTTGTGATAGTCACGCTGTTGGCCCTTCAGATGGTAGCCCGCCAGGAACTCCTGAAAGGTGCGATGCGGGAAGCTGTAGCGATGTGGCCCGTGCTTGAGCAGCAGCCCATTACGTTCAGCCAACGCATCCAACACCGTCTGCGCCAGCGCATAGCGATGGGCTGAGTCGTAGCGCCGAAACTCCTCGGCCAGCAGCGCGATGACTTGGCCCTCCGTGAGATCGGTGGGGCGCGGGGTCGTCGCTTCGGGTGCCGCCTGCTCGTGGGCAGCAAAGCCCATACGGGCCATCAGCGCCAGCAGGTCGCTGCTGCGGAATTGGCTCAGGCCAAGCTGGGTCAGCAGGTCCGGCGCGCCGTGCGGCTGTCGCCAGCGTAGCAGCAACAGATCAATGCACTCCTTGTAGAGCAGCGCACGGGCGTCGGGCAGCTCACCTTTGCTTGCATGCACCAGGGCCATCACGGTGAGCAGCAGCGGCAGACGGGCGAGGGCGCGCAGCTCGGGACGGGCGGCAATGGCGCGTTGCAGGGCCGCGCTCGCCGTACGCACCTGCGCCGGGTCGCCGCGCCCGCTGGCGGACAACTCGGCGTACCAGCCGTCAATAAAGGCGGCAATCTGCGGGTCGCTCAGGTCAGCCAGCGTCTGCGTGGGGAAACCGGGAAGCTGCCGCATCGGCTCGACCTGATAGTCGAGGACGCGGCAGGTGACGAGGATCGGGCATGCGCCGAAGCTCGTCACACTGGCGATGATCGTCTCGACGACCCGCGCCAGCATGGGGCTGCCGACCACCTCGTCAAGCCCATCGAGCAGCAGCACCGCGCCGCCGCCGCGCAGCGCATCCTCAAGGGGCGCACGCGCGTCGGCATAGCCCAGCCCTGCAAGCTGGTCGGCAAGAAACGCGCAGAGCAGGCCGGCGGTGCCGCAGGGGGCGTCGTGCAGCGGCGTGAAGGCGGCCAGTTCGCGCAACACGACCCGCACGGGAAGCAGCGGCCCCCGGTGCCAACCCGGAAGATCGGTCACCGGCGGCGGCGTGGGTGCCGTGGCGGCGATTGCTCGCGCCGCAAGAGCGGCGGTAGCGAGTCGGTATGCCAGGTGAAGCGTGAAGGTACTCTTGCCACTCCCCGGCGCACCGAGCAGGAGCAAGCGCCCGTGGTGCGCCAAGTCAAGCGCCTCCAGCGCCGCCAAGGGGCGGGTCGGACGGTCGCCGGATGGCCGTTGCGCTGCTGGGAGGCGGGCGATCTCCTCGGGCGTCAGCGGTACCTGGGTGACGGTGTTCAGGCCAATATAGACGTGGCCCAGCTCCAGTGGTCGCTGGTCAGCATGCGCCGCGTCAATCTGGGCCAGGGGCACCACATTACACGCACGGCCCACCCGCCCGAGCCAGCCGCGCACGGCCCGCTCCTCACGAGCGAGTGCGGGGTCAAGCGGTGCCGCGTGGATATGCTGGTCGCCGTAGATAACGGTCTGCTCGGCGTTGGTGATTGTCTGGGCCACCATGCGCTGCACCACCGCCGCGTCGGTCTCAGCGCGCAGCGCGGCGATGGCGGCATCCACGGCGGCATCACCCATGGTGGGGCGCATGGCTTCGAACTGGGCAATCTTGTCGTTGAGGTCGGTCATAGGCTCCTCTGCGCTGGTGCCGCCCCGGCCCGGATTTTCTGGCGGGGTCACGCCGTACTTACCTAGGCCGGGACTCATGCTTCCGCCGGATGGCTCCGGCGGGGCCAAACCCCGCACTCGCGCGCATGTTGGTCGCGCCGCCGGCCCGTAAGCCGGACGGAGTACTGACCGACCCGTCTGCGTGCGCTGGGCCAAATCACCCGAAATGACCTGTTGTTGTTCCTGTTGTTCGGGTTGTTCCTGTTGCGGGAGCCGCAGCTTGCCAGCCCCTCCATGCGGCTGGCCCGCGTGCGGCGGTCACGGGGCGGCCCACAGCCCCACCGAAGGGCTGCCTACGATGGCGCGGCGCCGCCTTTGCTGCGCCACGCGCCCAGCAGTCGCCCGACGTGCCCGATCAGCTCGGAGACGTGGGCATACTGGCCGGGGGCAATCAGATGGAGATCATAGCCGAGCCGCAGGTAGAGTCGTACCTTGGCGAGTTCGACCTCGGCCTGCGCGAGCTGTTTCGCGGTCTCGCCAATCAGCGTGGCCTCAAGAATGCGCTCCTGGAAGCGTAGCGCGGCCCGCACCAGTTCCTGAGTCAGCGTGAAGCGGTACTTGCGCGGCCAGCCGCTCGTGTGCGGCAGCAGCCACTGGAGCAGGTCGTACGTGCGGACAAAGATGGGCGACTGGCGTGCGGGAGTGGTCATACGCGCCCTCGTTTCGGCAGCATTTTCCGCAGAAGCGAGCGGCGTAAGGCCAGGGTGTTGCCATGACGGGCGTGGCCGATCCAGCCCTGGATGCCTGCGTCGAGGTCAGCCAGCGTGCAGTGCCCAGCAGCGTAGCAGGCGCGCAGATGTCGAAAGCGGCGGGCGAAGGCCAGCACATTGCGCCGCTTGAGCCTGCGCCGAAACGGGAAGACGTGCCAGCCCAGAAAGGGCAGGCCGGTCGTCACTGGCACCACTTGGGCGCGGCCCTCGTGGAGCCGGAGCCGCAGGGTTGCGGCGCGCGCGATACACGCTTCGCGCCAGCGGTGCAGCGTCAGCTTGTCGTCGGCGAAAAGCAGCATGTCGTCGCAGTAGCGCACATAGGCCCGGCAGCCCAGTTCTTGCTTGATGAACTGGTCAAGCGCGTGTCCGTAGACATTGGCCCAGAACTGGCTGGTCTGGTTGCCAATGGGGAGGCCGCGCGGGCGGGCGAGCGCGAAGAGGTCGTCGCCGGGGAAGAGAACCGGCGTATACACCGCGCGCAGTTCGTCGGCACCGCCGGCCAGAATGCGGTCGATC
>CAIWXH010000618.1 GCA_903916565.1 uncultured Oscillochloris sp.
AGTCGATCATCTTGGCCGGGATGTCCACGCCCGTGGTGTCGATGGAGTTGCGGAACTCCATCGTGTAGTTCACCTCGTTGACCAGCAGCTCGCCATCGAGGGTTTCGAGCAGGTCAATCGCGACGATGCCGCCGCCGATGGCCTTGGCTGCGCGTACGCTCAGGTCGGCCAGCTCGGGCGTGAGCGGGCAATTCGAGGCTTGACCGCCACGGGCCGTGTTGGTGATCCAGTGTTCGCTGGCGCGGTAGATCGCCGCGATGCACTCGTCGCCGATGACGAACGAGCGAATATCGCGACCGGGCTTGGCGATGTACTGCTGAATGTAGAAGATCGAGTGCTGATAGTTGCCCAGCACATCGCGGTGCTCCAGAATGGCCTCGGCGGCGTCACGGTCGTTCACCTTGCTGACCATGCGGCCCCACGAGCCGACCACCGGCTTGAGTACCACCGGGTAGCCCATCTGCTCAATCGCGGCCAGCGCGCTCTCGGGGGTGAAGGCCAGCAGACAGCCGGGGGTCGGCACGTTGGCGTGGATGAGCGCCTGGGTGGTCAGGAACTTGTCGCCGCAGGTGGCGGCGACGTGGTAGGTGTTGACCGTGGGCACGCCCGCGTCGCCCAGCACCTTCAGCATGTAGAGCGCCCGCCCGTGCTGGAGACAGCGCTCCAACACGACATCGTACGGGTACTCGCGCTGGTGCAGGTCGAAGATATGCTCACGGTCGTCAATCTTCTCATAGGCTAGGCCGCGCCGCTCAAGCTCGGTGAAGAGCAGCTTCTCTTCGGCGCGCACACGCGAACACAAGACGCCAATACGCATAAGGGGACTCCTTGGTGATTTTCTTCCGAGGTGAACATGGGTGGGATCAAGGGAGGGCCATGCCCTCCCTTGCAAACCCTCCCGCAGCCCGCAAAGGCCAGGGGATGCGCGGGAACCTGGTTCCCGCGCATCCCCTGTAAAAGTCTACTCGCCCCAGTCCTCTTCGACCTCGGGGGCGAGGGCCAGCGTGGGCGGGTCAAGGCTCACGACTTCAAGCTCGGCCCCGCACTCGGGGCAGGCGACGATTTCACTTGCCATGGTATCGGCGGCCAGGGTGACATCGGCGGCGCATTCGGGACAACTAGCGTTCATGGGTCGGTATGCTCCTACTTAAAGATCGCGGCCATAGCCGCGATCACAGCTTACTAAGCACCGTCTCAGTCACAGCGGCGGTGGTCGCGTCGCCGCCCAGGTCGGGCGTGCGCGGGCCGTCGCGCAGCACGGCGGCGGTGGCGGCGCGTAGGCGCGTGGCCTCGGCGGGGCGGCCCCGCCACTCCAGCAGCATGGCGACACATTCAAATGCGGCCAGCGGGTTGGCGATGCCTTGCCCAACGATGTCGGGCGCGGCCCCGTGAACTGGCTCGAACAGACCTCGCTCGTTGCCGAGATTGGCCGAGGCAGCGAGGCCCAGCCCGCCGCCATGGATGCAGGCCACATCCGAGAGAATGTCGCCGAAGAGATTGGTGGTCACCATTACGTCGAAGCGCCCCGGCGCCTGCGCCACGCGCATCGCCGCCACGTCCACCAGCAGTTCGTCGGTGGTCACGTCGGCGTAGGCGCGGGCCACCGCCAGTGCCGCCTCGCGAAACAGGCCGTCGCTGACGCGCAGCACGTTCGCCTTGTGGACGATGGTCACCCGTGCGGGACGCCCCAACTCGGCGGCACGGCGGCGGGCCAACTCAAACGCCGCCTGGACGATGCGTGTGCTGGCGCGGCGTGTGATCACGCGCTCGGCGATGGCGGTGTCGCCACCATCCTCCAGGCGCTCGCGCCCCGCGTACAGACCCTCGGTGTTTTCGC
>CAIWXH010000619.1 GCA_903916565.1 uncultured Oscillochloris sp.
CCACGCCAACGGGGAGGTGCAGCAGCAGATTCTCGTTGGCGCTACGGGCCTGCTTGAGATCCTGTTGGGTGGAGAGCAGGTCGCGGGCGGCGATGCGCTGCTGGCGTTGCTCGGTTCGCATCACGGTCAGGGGCGTCCCGCTGATAAAGCGCAGCGGCGGCACGGGCAAGCGCGGCCCAGAGCGCCGGTAGACATGCTGCTCGGGCTGTAGCGGCGTGAAGCACTCGGCCAGCGGACTGACGCTCTCGGTACGACCCAGCACCAGCACACCGCCGTTGTGCAGGGCGAAGGCGAAGAGCTGAAGCGCCCGCTGCTGAAGCTCGCGGGTGAAATAGATCAGCACATTGAGGCAAAGCACGAGGTCGATCTGCGGGAAGGGGGCGCGCTGGCTGAGGTCGTGTTCGCCAAAGACGACCAGACTACGCACACGCTTGGTGACCGCGTAGCCAGCCCCGCTGGGGGTGAAATAGCGCTCGACCAAGGCAGGCGCGAGGCCCGCCAGCGCGCCTGCCGGGTAGACCCCGCGCCTGGCGAAGGCGATGGCGTCGGCATCAAGGTCCGTCGCAAAAATCTTGACGCTGACCCGGTCGAGATCTTCGCCCAGCTCCTCGCAGAGCAAGATCGCCAGCGAGTAGGCTTCCTCGCCAGTGGCACAGCCTGCCGACCAAATGCGGAGGCGCGGCTCACCGGTGAGCAGGGTGGCGTGCAGCGCGGGAAAGAGCTGTTCGCGTAGATAGGCGAAAAGATCCGGGTCGCGCATAAACTCGGTGACATTGATCAGGAAGCTGCTAATCAGATGCTTCTGCTCCTCGGGATGGGCGGCAAGGTAAATCTGGTAGCCGACGAGGTTGCCAGTGGCAGTAGCGATGATACGGCGCTGGAGCCGACGCAGCAGGGTGGCGCGTTTGTAGAGCCGGAAGTCCACGCCAGTCTGGGCGCACAGTTGATCGAGCAGCGCCATGAGGCTCTGCTCATCATCAATGCGTGGCGGCAGATCGGCCCCGGCGAGCAGGCGACAGAGCAGCGGCCCGATCTGCTCAATCTGGGCGACCACATCCACCACCTCTGCGGCGACCGACTCGGGCATACCGGCGTAGGCAGCGGTCGCGGGGTCCTGAATGATCACGACACCGCCAGCCTGCTTCACCGCCTGGGTGCCCTCGGCACCATCAGAGCCGGTGCCGGTGAGAATGACGGCGATCAGTTGTTCGCCGAAAATCGCGGCGGCGTTGGTGAGCAGCAGATCGACCGAAGGCTTGGGCCGGCCCTTGCCATCGGGCAGCAGGGACAGGTCGTGGTCGGTCAGGGCCACATGGCTATTCGAGGGCACCACGTAGATCGTCCCCGGCGTAAGGGGCGTATGATCGCGGACGGTGATCACCGGCAGGTGGGCGCGGCGCGCGAGGATCTGCTCCAGGTGGCTAGGGCGCGAAGGGTCGAGGTGCTGGGCGATCACGACGGGCGCGGCGAAGTCGGCGGGCAGCGTACTGACCAAGGTGGAGAGCGCCTCGATCCCGCCTGCCGAGGCTCCGACTACGATGAGCTGGAACAGCGAAGGAGACTCAGCCATAAAAACCTCGCTGAGATGCCACGGTAGGTCTTGAAGGCGTAAGCTTTTGCGCTGTGACGGAGGTCGCAACGAGGGACGCATCTGGAGCGAATCAGGCGGGAGGGAGCGAGAGGCGGGGCCAGATAGTCCGGCACCGCTCAGTATACCACGTTGGGTTAGTCAAGGGTTCAGGGTTCAGGCATCGTCGCATGGCGGTTGCAAAGTCCGGTTGCCGCGCCTGCCCTCACCCCCCAGCCCCCTCTCCCTGAGCGGGAGAGGGGGAGTCGGATGCGTCCTATTGCGGAATCTCCCCTCTCCCCGTGAGGGAGAGGGGCAGGGGGTGAGGGGCAAGGTCGGCG
>CAIWXH010000620.1 GCA_903916565.1 uncultured Oscillochloris sp.
CCAACGCTCAAGCTTGCGCGCATCGGCCTGGTCAGCGACGAGCGAGCGGGCGAAGACGACGGGCACCAGCGCGGCGGCGCCCAGCTCAACGCACTTTTGGAGCGCCCACTCGAAGCGTTCGGGCCTGATCAGGGGCAGGTAGACGGCCAGCGCCAGCGGTGGCTCACCCTCGGCTGGCCCACGCCGCATGACGCGCCCGCGCACCTCGTCACGCCCCAGGGCGGTAAGCTCCACCTCGCAGGCGCCCCCATGGCCGTCGAGGAACAGCACACGGTCGCCGAGCCCCAGGCGCAGGACGCGCCCAAGCTGGTGGGCCAGACCTGGGTCGGCGATGGCGACTTGGTCGCTGCGGAGCGCCTCGGGGGGAACAAAGAAGTGCAGCGTATTCTTCACCGGCGCACCACCTCGGCGACGCGCTGCTCGTCGCGGGTGAGCTGCCAAACCTCGGCGGCGAGCGTGTCGAGATCCGGCACATAGGCGCACAGCAAGGTAAGTGCGCCGCCCGTGGGCGTGATCGTCCACGCGCCCAAGGTGGCCGGGAGGACGACCGAGGTGCCGTGGTCAAGCGGCAGCGTGCCAGCGGGCCAATCAAGCTCGCCCGCGCCCGCGATCACGGTCAGAATGACGAAGCTGGCGGGGTCGGTCACGCCAGCCAGGGGTGCGGTGACGGTCCAACGCTCAAGGGCGAAATAGGTGCAGGCGACCAGCAGATCACGACCGGGGCTTAGCGCCAGCGGCGGCACCTTCGCCCCAGAGGCGGGGCCGAAATGGCTGATGTCGAGCGCCTTGGCGATGTGCAGCTCGCGGGGCAAGCCGGTCTTTGCGTCGAGGCGGTCGTAGTCGTAGACCCGATAGGTGAGGTCAGACTTCTGCTGAATCTCGAAGAGGACGATCCCGGCATTGATGGCGTGCAGCGTCCCGGCGGGGACAAAAATCACATCGCCGGGGGCGACGGGCAGATGCGCCATCAGACGCTCGACGGTGCCAGCGCGCACCGCTGCCGCAAACTCGTCGCGGGTGCAGGGCTGACTAAGGCCGTACGTCACCGTGGCACCGGGCGCGGCATCAAGAATATACCAAGCCTCCATCTTGCCGTGGAAGCCGGTCGCGGCCTCGTGGCTATGGGCGTAGGCATCGTCGGGGTGAACCTGAATGGAGAGACGGTCGTTGGCCTCGATAAACTTAGCCAGCAGCGGGAAGTCGGCGCCGTAGCGTGCGACCGTGCGCGTGCCGACCAGCGCCGCGCCGTGCTCGCCAGCCAGATCGGCCAGCGAGCGACCGGCGAAGGGGCCACCAACCACCAGGTTCGTGTCGAAGACTTGCCAAGTTTCACCGAGGTGATCAGGCCGGGGCGCGGGCAGATTCAGCCATACGGCAAGGCGCGAGCCGCCCCAGATGGGCGCAACGAGCTTGCGCTCGGTGTACAGCGGGGTAAAGTCAACCATAAGGGTTGGAGCCTATTTGGGCGCGATCACCCTGACGTTGGCAGGCGGCGTGACGCCAGCGCCATAGGTGTAAAAATCCTCCCAGGGCGTGTAGCGCGTGACGTACGGGTCAACGCGGGAGGTGCCGTCGGCGAAAGTGATAACGCGGGTGTAGGTCACATCGGCGCCTGGGCGTCCGTGAACCAGTTGGCGCACCGCGTTGCGCGGCAGGCTCGGGTCAAGCTGCCAAACCGCGACACTGGGCTGCGTCCAGTTCTTCGCGACGGGGCCGCGATAGCTGACACTGCGCCCATCGAGATAGCCGTAAAGCTGGAAGGTGACGCGGGCGCTGGCCGTGTCGGCAAAGCCGACGATATAGACTGGGCCAGCGGTATCGTTGCGCCAGCGAAAATCAACGCTAGGCGTAAAGACCGTGGCGTCAAAGCCGAGGATATTTTCGTAGAAATTGACGATATGGCTGTGGGCGACGCGGCGGGTAACCTGTAGGCCAGCGTTCGAGACAGCGCGAAACAGGGTCGTCGAGACCTGACAGAGGCCGCCACCGACAACCTTTTCGAGGCGTCCGCCGACAATGGCGTACCCATCGACGAACCCACTGGCCTCGGAGAAGTCGCCCACGGCGCTGAACGAGAACTCGACCCCAGCGGGCACAATCCCGCCATCGACCATCGTGGTGGCCCGGCTAATATTGGCGACGCGCTCAGCCGCCGAGGTGGGGAAGCCGGTGGTCGCTTGGCCGAGCAGCTCGATGGGGCGAACGGGTGCCACCGCCGCCAACGCGACGGGATCGCGCTCAAGCAGCCAGCGACCAAGCGCCGAGAGCGTGACCTCATCGGGCGTGCCAGCCTTCTCGGGGTAATACTCGAAGCGGGCGCGCTCAAAATACTGCACGAGGCGCTCAGCACCAGCGGCGGCGTCCCACTCGCGCAGCTCCTCAGAGACGGGGTAGCCAAAGCTGGCGAGGCCACCACGGCTCTGCCAGAACCACTGGAAGGCCCCGCCAAGCGTATGGCCGGACTCAGGGTAGAAGGTGCGGGCCGGATCGGGTGCGGCAGATAGCCACTGGAAAGCCGCTTCGGGGCGACCGGCGCTGAGCAGGGCACCAGCGCGGGTGACGGCAACGCGCTGACCGACGGCTGCCGCAGGCTGATACTCAAAGCGGGCGCGCTCAAAATACTGCACCTGGAGGCCATCGGCCCCCACGATCAGCTCGGTGAGCGGCAGGCCAAAGGTCGCGCTGCCGCCATTGGCATCGAAGAAGCGCTTGATCTGCAAGCCGAGATTGTGGCCTGTCTCGGGGAAGAAGGCGAACGCTCCGGTCGGGGCGACTTGGGCAGAGGCGATAGGGGCTGTGGGGGCTGCCAGCGTGAACAGCAGGGCCAAAAGCACGAGAGTCCGGCGCATAAGACGCACCTCAGGACGGGGTAAATGAGCGATTACGAATCGGGGCATTATAGCATGGCCCTCGGGCAACGCGCTTCTGGCACCTGGCTGGCAGGGCTACGTCAACGTCCCGCCGCGCAGCGCCGGGGGACTGAAGTCCCCGGCTCTTTTGGTACGAAGCCTGCCTTCGCAGGCTGACCGAGCCCGCGCAGGCGGGCTTCGCACCACCTAGCCGGGGGCTTCAGCCCCCCGGCGGGCGACGTTGACGTAGCCCTACCTGGCTGGTCACATCACCGC
>CAIWXH010000621.1 GCA_903916565.1 uncultured Oscillochloris sp.
GACCTTCTGGCTCTACAATCAGGCCGAGAACACCGTGGTCACGGGCGCGACCAGCCAGATGAAGGCTGCGGTCGCCGCAACGCCCGCAGGCGCCGCCACGATGCTCACCGACATGGTCGCCAAGGGGCTTGATGCGGTCAATCTGGAAGTGCTGGGCAGCGAACAGGTCGCAGGCAAGACGACCTGGAAGGTGAAGGTGACGCCGAAGCCCGAGACGAGCGCCAAGTTGAACCTTGCCAGCATGATTGAAGGAACGCTCTGGGTTGATACCGAACTGGCGCTGCCGCTGAAGCTGAGCCTTAACGCGAGTGATCTGGGTAGCGGCAGCGTGGTGGTGCAGAGCATCGAGACGAACCAGCCGATTGATGCGACCCTCTTTACCTTCACGCCGCCGACTGGCGCGAAGATCGTGCAGGCCGCTGATCTGGCCGCGAAGCTCAAGCCGTCCACCGCCACGAGCCTTGCTGAGGCCCGCACCGCCGTCAGCTTCACCCTGCGCGAGCCAAGCTATCTGCCCGCTGGCCTAGCGCTGGTGGATGTGCGTGTCGTCGGCACAAGCACGGTCATCCTGAACTACGGCGGCGCAAGCGGCAACGTCAGCGTCGTGCAGAGCAACGAGGACGTGGGCCGCGACCGCGTGCCGCCCGATGGCAGCCAGACCAGTCAGGTGACGGTGAATGGTCTGCCCGCGACGCTGATCACTGGTGGCGACGGCACAAGCAGCCTGTTGCGCTGGCAAGACGGCGGCGTGCGCTACGTCATCGCTGGCCCGCTAACCGGCGCCGAGGCGCTGAAGGTCGCTGAGGGGCTGAAGTAGGGGGTGGTGGTAGACGGTTACAACGTTTTGTAGCCGCACCAGCCCTCACCCCCCAACCCCCTCTCCCTGAACGGGAGAGGGGGAGCCGGAAACATCCTGCTGCGGAATCTCCCCTCTCCCCTTGAGGGAGAGGGGCCGGGGGTGAGGGTGGTGCGGCGGCAGTGGACATTGACACCGACGACGCGAAGGGGCGCAGTCTCAGGGCTGCGCCCCTTCATGCTATGATGAAACTATGACTGAACCTCTGATTCGCACCCTTGCCCTGGCCCGCCGCTACCAGATGGGGAAGAGCGCCGTTGATGCGCTGCGCGGGGTAGACCTTGCGGTGCTACCCGGTGAGTTTGTCGCGCTGGTTGGCCCCAGTGGCAGCGGCAAATCCACGTTGCTGCACCTGATTGGTGGCCTCGTGCGCCCCACCGGCGGCGAAGTCTGGGTGGGCGGGCTGGAACTGGGCCGCAGCACCGACAAACAGCTCGTCGTCTATCGGCGTGACACGCTCGGCTTTATCTTTCAGAGCTTCAACCTGCTGCCCATCAAGACCGCCTGGGAGAATGTGGCCGTGCCGATGATGCTGGCGGGCGTGCCGACGGCCCAACGCAAGGGCCGCGCGATGGAATTGCTTGAGCAACTTGGGCTGGGCCAGCGTGGCGACCATCGCCCGTCCGAGCTAAGCGGCGGCGAGCAGCAGCGCGTGGCGATTGCGCGCTCGCTCGCCAATCGCCCGCGCCTCATTCTGGCCGACGAGCCGACTGGCAACCTCGACAGCCGCACCGGCGGCGAGATCATGGCGCTGCTGCGCCGCCTCGTGCGCGACGAAGGGCTGACGCTGCTGCTCGTCACGCATGATATGGGCGTCGCCCGCTACGCTGACCGTATCGTCCACCTGCGTGACGGCGTCGTGCAGCAGATCGAGGTGGTCGCGGAGCCGCGTGGCGAGACGCTCGGGGCACTACCGCGCACATAAGAAGTATCGCCGCCAGCCCTCACCCCCAGCCCCCTCTCCCTGAACGGGAGAGGGGGAGCCGAGTGCATCTTGCTGCGAAATCTCCCCTCTCCCCTTGAGGGAGAGGGGCCGGGGGTGAGGGGCAAAGGCCGATGCTGGAACTGCTTATCTGAACAGTATTGGTGCAGGTACAAGGAACAGCGCATGATTTTGTACTGCTACGGGGAGCCGTGCCCGCTGCGGGACGACTGTTACCGGCACACGCAGCCGTCGCGGGGGCGCGATGCGTTCGGAAGCGTGCCCTACGACGCGGTGCGTGCGACGTGTGACCACTTTTACTCGAATGTGCCGAGCGAGGCGCTGGTGCGCGAGACGGCGTATTACCTCTGGCAGCGTAGCGGCTGCCCAGCGGGCCGCAGTACCGAGCATTGGGACGCGGCGTATCTGAGCTTGTGCCAGAGCAGCGGGCGCAAAGTGTCTCGCTAAGGGTAAAACCTTACGGAAAAGGATCGTCGTCGCTCAGCCCTCACCCCCCAGCCCCCTCTCCCTCAAGGGGAGAGGGGGAGCCGAAGTCGTCCTGCTGCGAAAAACCCCTCTCCCCTTGAGGGAGAGGGGTAGGGGTGAGGGGACTAAAGCTCAGACGCACGCCGCGACAAACGCCGCGAAGAGGCGCTGCATCTCAGGGGCGTTGGGCAGCGCCTCGGGGTGCCACTGCACGGCAAGCGCGAAGGGGTGACCGGCCACCTCAAGCGCCTCGACAACCCCATCAGCGGCGCGGGCGGTCAC
>CAIWXH010000622.1 GCA_903916565.1 uncultured Oscillochloris sp.
ATTGATGAGGGCGCAGAAGCGCATTACATTGAAGGGTGCTTCCTGGCTGGGGCGCGGGTCGTGACGCAGACGGGCGAGAAGCCGATTGAGCAGATTGCGGTCGGTGAGCAGGTGCTGACCCATCAGGGGCGACACCGCCGGGTTTATCACACAATGCGACGGCCCTACACGGGCGATGTCTACACGATGCGCTATTGGGGCGACAGCACGCAGGCGCTTCAGGTCACCGCTGAACACCCGCTGTTGGTCGTGAAGCGTCAGCGCATGCACGAGCGCAACACCAGCCTGACCCTGGCGTGGATGCCAGCCTCGGAGGTGCGCGAAGGCGACTACTTGGCAATCCCGATTGCCCAGCCAGAGGCCGAGCCAGTGCCCACGCCAAGCGTCACGATTCCGTATCGCCCGCAGGGGCAGCGCAATGCCCTTGAGCGTGAGGTGAGCTTTCCCCAGGAGCCGGACTTCTATCGCCTGTTGGGCTACTACTTCGCCGAAGGGCACGTCAGCAACGAGCATTACCTGACCTTCTCGTTCCACGCGCAGGAAGTCGCGTACCTGCAAGACACCACGGAACTGTTGACGCACTACTTTGGCAAAGCGCCGCTTGCCAACAAAGAGCGCCAGAACGGGCAGACGTTGGTGCTGTGCGCGACGGAGGCAGCGCGGGCCTTCGCCTACGAGTTTGGCTCGACCGTGTACGACAAGCGCGTCCCGGCGTGGCTGAGCAACGCGCCCCGGCACCTGTTGGCTGAGTTCGTGCGCGGCCTCTGGTGCGGCGATGGCAGCTACGACGCCGTGAAGAATATGTTCCGCTTCAACAGCGTGTCGCGTGAGCTGACCTACGCCTTCCGCAATGCGCTGTTGCGCCTGGGCATCGCCGCCTCGGTGAACCGGCAGGAGCGCGAAGCTCCCCGTCAGCCGATGTATACGGTGGTGGTCGCTTCGCCCTTCAACCCGCAGTTCGGCGATCTGGTTGGGGTGGACGCACCGGCGGGTAGCTTGAGCGGCTCGCCCTTCTGTCTGGACAAGCACTATCTCTACGTGCCCATCCGCAGCATCACAAAGACGGCGCTGGAGACGGAGGTTTACAACTTCTCGGTTGAAGAGGACGAGTCGTACGTTGGTGAGGGCGTCGTGTCGCACAACTGTACCGCGCCCATCTACTCGACCAACTCGCTACATTCCGCAGTGGTGGAGGTGGTGATCAAGAAGGGCGGCAAGTTCCGCTACACGACCATCCAGAACTGGGCGAACAACATCTTCAACCTCGTCACCAAGCGCGCCGCCGCCTACGAAGAGGCCAGCATGGAGTGGGTGGACGGCAACATCGGCTCGAAGCTGACGATGAAGTACCCTTCCGTCTATCTGATGGGCCGCAAGGCACGCGGCGAGGTGCTGAGCGTGGCCTATGCGGGCAAGGGCCAGCATCAGGACGCCGGGGCCAAGATGGTGCATAACGCGCCTGAGACGACCAGCCGCATCACCAACAAGTCGGTGAGCAAAGACGGCGGCAAGACGACCTATCGCGGCTTGGCGAAGGTGGCACGGGGCGCGTATGGCTCAAAGGTCAACGTCAACTGTGACGCGCTCATCCTCGACGACCGCTCGGCCTCCGACACCATTCCCTTTATTGAGATCGAGGAAGACCGCTGCACCTTGGCGCACGAGGCGACGGTCGGGCGCATCGGCGAAGAGCAACTCTTCTACCTGATGAGCCGGGGGCTGAAAGAGGCCGACGCGATGTCAATGATCGTGCTGGGCTTTATGGAGCCGTTCACCCGCGAACTGCCGATGGAATACGCGGTCGAGCTCAACCGGCTCATTCAGATGGAGATGGAAGGCTCGGTCGGATAAAGCGGCTGGGCTGACGAATAGACGACGACCTCACTCCAACAACAGAGTGAGGTCGTCGTCATGGCGGGTGCACCGTCGCTCTCCGGGTGGCTGAAGCCACGGGCTGCGGCACCGTCGCTCTCCGGGGGGCTGAAGCCCCCGGCTACGCGATGCGAAGGCCGCCTGCGCGGCCTCCTCAACCAGCCTGCGAAGGCAGGCTTCGCAACCAAGAGCCGGGGACTTCAGTCCCCCGGCAGCGACGGTGCAACCGCCATGTAGGGCCACAGCACCCGGTTGCTTGCTGGTATAATGCGCGGTAATCTGTCGCTAGAAACACCCCCGGTCGCAGCGTGCGCCGGGAGGATAAGGAGATTTTGATGAGCAATCAGCGTGAGGTCGTGATTATCAGCGGTGTCCGTACCGCCATCGGTGGTTTCAATGGCAGCCTGAAGGATCAGCCGCCCTCAGAGCTTGCCGCGCTGATCGTGCGCGAGGCCATCGCCCGCGCCGGAGTCGAGGCGAAAGAGATCGAGCATGTCGTGTTTGGGCACGTCATCAACACCGAGCCGCGCGACATGTATCTGAGCCGTGTCGCCGCCGTCAAGGGCGGCGTCCCGGTTGAGGCACCCGCCCTCACGCTTAACCGGCTCTGCGGCAGCGGTATGCAGGCGATCATCTCGGCGGCGCAGATGATTACGCTGGGCGACATTGACGTGGCGATTGGCGGCGGTGCCGAAGTGATGAGCCGCAGCCCCTACAGCGTGCCGTCGCTGCGCTGGGGTGCGCGGATGAACGACGCCAAGCTGGTTGACATGATGGTCGGCGCGCTCTCTGACCCCTTCGACGACAGTCACATGGGCATCACCGCCGAGAATGTCGCCGCCAAGTGGGGCATCACCCGCGAAGAGCAGGACGCCCTGGCCGTGTTGAGCCACCAGCGCGCCGCCGCCGCGATTGCCGATGGGCGCTTCAAGAGCCAGATCCTGCCGATTGAGATCCGGGTCAAAGGCGGCACGCAGGCGTTCGACACCGATGAGAATGTCCGTGGCGACACGCTGCTCGAAAAGCTGGCGAAGCTCAAGCCCGTCTTCCAGAAGGACGGCAGCGTCACCGCCGGCAACGCCTCAAGCATCAACGATGCCGCCGCCGCCGTGGTGCTGATGGAGCGCGGCGCCGCCGAGCGCCGTGGCCTCAAGCCGCTGGCCCGCTTGGTCGGCTACGCCCACGTCGGCGTCGAGCCGAAGTACATGGGCATTGGCCCCGTGCCTGCGGTCAAGCTCGTGCTGAAGCGCACCGGCCTCAGCCTCGACGAGATCGACATCTTCGAGGTCAACGAGGCGTTTGCCGCGCAGGCGCTGGCCGTCAGTAAAGAGCTTGGGCTGCCCGCCGATAAGACCAACCCCAACGGCAGCGGCATCTCGCTGGGGCACCCGATTGGCGCCACCGGCGCAATTCTGGCCGTCAAGTCGGTGTACGAGCTCCAGCGCACCGGGGCACGCTACGCCCTGGCGACGATGTGTATCGGCGGCGGCCAGGGGATCGCGGCGATCTTCGAGCGCCTGTAAGCACAGTTGAGGGGTGTGGCGTCGTACGCCACACCCCTTGTCCCAACTAGGCAACCTAGCCTGCTGCGTTACTTGGTGTTCCGCTCTATAATCTCTTTGACCTCGCCGGAGTAGCCCTCCCAGGCTTGCAGCATCTCGCGGTTCATCCGCTTCTGAAGACTAATCGCATCGGCAATGGCCTGTTCTGCCGAGCCACGCATACTTCGGCTGTAATCCCAGTTTTTCAGCACCGCATCAAAAGCCATGTCAGTACTGGCAGCCAAAAGCTCATTCCAGGCGCGCATCGAGCGCAACATCATGTCGGTCGTGTCGCTCGACTGCTGGCGCAGACGCTTTTGGAGTTGTTCAACCTCGTCACTTGCCATTGTTTCCCTCCCGATGTATCTTGTATGACCTACTACGTCGCGTGACAGTACGTCGAAATCCGCTGTCAGACGAGGTTCGCAGACACGTTAGAGGTTCGGCACACACAGGGTTTTCTGAGGTGTTCGGCTTGGAACTTGAAACCCGGCACCTGAAACCTTATCTTAGTTCGGCAATTAGCACGATGGTACCACCGGCAGTTACAGGTCAGTTCGATGACGAAACCAGCCACGATGGGCTGCTGCTCACGCGCCTGGCCCCCCCCGCCCAGCAGACTCGTCTGCTGCGGCGCCAGCGGGTCGAGGCCCGTCTTGCCGCCGTCTTTGATTATCCCATCTGTCTGGTGGTGGCCCCCGCCGGCAGCGGGAAGACGACCGCGCTTGCGGCGTTAGCGACCCATGGTGGCTGGCCCGCTGCTTGGTGCCGTGCCCGTGCGACCGACGACGCGGCGCTCTTTTTGCGCCATCTGGCCGCCGCCTTTCGGCCTGTGGTGCCGCTGGACGAGGGCCGGATCGGCGCGGCCTTGGGCCGCGCCACGGCGGGGGATGCTGGCCCTGCCCTGGATGTGTTGGTCAATGAACTGGCCGCCGCCCTCGATGACGACACGCTGTTGGTGATTGACGATTACCACTTGGTCGATGCCGACCCGGCGCTGCGCGTGATCATCGAACGCCTGATCACCATCCAGCCGCTGCGGCTCCACCTCACCCTTGCGGCCCGCCACGAGCCAGCCCTGGCCGCCTTTGCGTCGGCCCGCCTACGCGGCGAGTTGCTCGTCATTGGCCCCGCCGATCTGGCCTTCGACCTCGACGAGGTGCGTGCGCTCTGGTCGCTGGTCGGCCAGCCCCCGCCCCCCGACTCGCCGACCAGCCTTGAGGCGCTGCTTGGCGTGTCACGCGGCTGGCCGCTGGCCGTCCAGGCGGCTATGGGCGCCGATGACTGGCGCAGCGCCCTTGGCTTTAGTGGCCCCGCGCCGCTCGATGCGTATCTGGCCCGCGAAATCTTCGACGAGTTGCCCGCCGAGTTGCAGCGCTTTCTGCTCCAGACCGCTGGTCTGCGCCGCCTTATCCCCGATCTCTGCACGCTGCTCGCCGATGGAGTCGCCCCGGCACCGTATCTCGCCGCGCTTGAGCGCCGTCGCCTCTTTACGGAGCGTGATAGCGCTGGCTTCATCACCATTCAGCCGCTCTTTCGCGCCTTCCTCGACCGCCGCGCCCAGCGCCTTTCACGGCCCGCCTGGCACGAGATGCACCGGCGCGCCGCCTGGTACTATCGGCGCAGCAATGACGCCGAAGGGGTGATGCACCACCTCTTGCAGCTTGGCGACGAGCAACTGGCGGCTGAGGCGCTGATCGAGTTTGCCCCCGTGCTGATGGCCTCCGGCCACGCTGGGCATGTGTTTGAATGGATTCACCGCCTGCCCCACGCTGTGCGTGAAACCCCGCAGTTGCTTGAGGTTCAGGCGGCGGCGCTGCGCCAGAGCGGGCGCTACCAGGAGGCGCTGCGCGTCTACGCTGCCGCCGAGTACGCCTTCGCCGCCGCCAGCAATCTTGATGGTCAGGTACGCGCCTTACGCGGCCAGGCCGATCTCTACCTTGACACCGTGCAGCCCGCCCATGCCACCGAATTGCTCAAGCGGGCGCTCAAGTTGCTGCCCCGCGAGCGCGCCGCCGAACGGGCGGGCCTTTTGCGGATGCAGGCCGAGAATTGGGCCAACCGTGGCCGCGCCGATGTGGCGCTCATCCTTGAGAACGCCGCCCGCGCCCAGGAAGCGGGCCAGTTGTCGCGCCAGACCGGCGCAGCGGTCGGCACCAGCACCGCCCCGGCGCAGGCCAGCCCGTTGCCTGCCCGCCTGCTGCTGCGGGCCGGTCGGCTCAACGAGGCCCGCCAGCAGATCGAGGCCCAGATGCGGGCCGAGGCCACTGCACATGACGGAGCCGACAGGCCGAACGCCCACCGGGAGCCGCTGCTGCTGCTGTCGCTCATCTACACGATGCTGGGCAGCGGTACCCGCGCCTTGGCAATGGCCCGCCGTGGGCTGGTCGAGTCGCAGCAGAGCGGCTCGCGGCTGACCGAGGCGATTGCCGAGTTGCGCCTGGGCCACGCCTACCAGCTTGTGACGCCCAGCGACCCCGCGCCAGCGCTGCAGCGCTACGCGGCGGCGATGAGCATTATTCAATCGGTTGGCGTGAGCCGCACCCGCGCCGAGGGTTACCTGGGCCTCACGCTCCTGTATGGGCACGCCGGCGACATGCCCCGCGCCGAGGCTGACGCCCGCGAGGGCTTGCAGATCGCCGCCGCCGCCGGTGACGAGTGGACCGCCGCGCTTATTCTGCTGGCCCTTGGGGGGGCCGCCGCCGCCCACGGCGATACCCGCGCCGCCGAGTGGCTTGAGCAGGCGCGGCAGCGATTCGCCCGTGGCGGCGACACCTACGGGCTGGCGCTTACGACGCTGTGGCGGGCCATTCTCGCCCTACGCGCTGGCAATAGCGAGGTCGCCGAGCGCGAGATCGACCAACTGCTTGGCACCGTGGCCGAACACAGCTATGTGGGCGTGCTGGTCGGGCCAAGTCTCTTCGGCCCGCGTGATATGGCGACGCTGGTGCCGCTGCTGCTACGCGGGCGCGCCCTCAAGAACCACGGCGAGATGGCGCGGCTGCTGTTGCGTCAGGGCTTCCCCACCATCGCCGCCGACGACACAGTCGAGGATTACCACCCCGGCTACACCCTGCGCGTGCAGATGCTCGGCAGCTTCCGCGTCTGGCGCGGCACCCAAGAGATTCAGGCCCGCGAGTGGCAGCGTGAGAAAGCGCGCCAGCTCTTTCAACTCTTGCTGACCTACCGAGGGCATTGGGTGCAGCGCGAGCAAATCTGCGCGTGGCTCTGGCCTGACGCCGACCTTGACGCCTCCGAGCGTCAGTTTAAAGTGACGCTCAACGCGCTCAACGCGGCGCTTGAGCCGGGGCGACCGCCCCGCGTGGCACCCTTCTTCGTGCGCCGCCAGGGTCTCGCCTACAGCTTCGCGCCCTCGTACGGGGTCTGGATTGATGTGGATGAGTTTGAGCTGCGGGCTGCCGCCGCCGCCGCCAGCGACGACCCCGACTTCACCCGCCGCAACGCCCACAGCGCCGTGAGCCTCTACCGGGGCGACTATCTGGCCGAGTCACTCTACGATCCCTGGACGACCGAGGAGCGCGAGCGGCTGACCGCCCGCTTCCTCTCGATCACCGTCAGCTACGCTGTGCGCCTCAGCGCCGAGGGCGACCAAGCCCAGGCGATCCAGCTCTGCGAGCAGGTGCTGCGCCGCGACCGCTGCTACGAGGAGGCGTACCAGGCGCTGATGCGCGCCCACGCCCGCGCCGGTAGCCGCTCGCAGGCCATGCGGAGCTACACCCGCTGCGTCCAGTCGCTGCGCGACGAGCTGGCGATGGACCCGCTGCCCGAGACCATCGCGCTCTACGAGGCGCTCAAGCGCAACGAAGCGATTTGACAATTCTTGTGATGGAACATACAATTTTAGTGAGCCGTTAGTCAATCCTGACTATTAGCGCCGCGTTTGCGGCCTGGAGCACTGAACCCTATGGCGTTCTTCACCCTCGTGATCTTTCAGATCCACCGTGTGTTTGGCGAGATGATCCTGCCGCTGCTGATTGTCGCCGCCGCCCTGTACCTCACCTTCACCTACAAAAGTGACGGCCCACGCTCGCCGGTCGCACGCATCTTCCCGATGCTGGTTGATCTTCAGGTTAGCTTCGGCATTCTGCTCTGGGTTCTGAAGTTGGTCACGATTCCGGGTGGCATGGCGCTTTACCTGGGCTTCCCGTTTATTCTGCACCCCATCTTGGGCCTCGTTGCCGCTGGCATCGCCCACATGCCCACCGGCATCCGTAACCCGCTGCGGAGCCTTGGGCGCTGGGCGCCGCTGGCCTCGCTGGCGGTGCTGCTGCTGCTTGTCGTTGGCAACGCGATCCTGGCCCGCCGGGTCTAGCGCCACACAGACGCTAGGACACAGCGGCGGAAATGCGCGGCAGGGTTTTTACCACGAAGCGCACGAAGTTCACGAAGGCCGAACCGCTTGCTCCTGCGTTCCGTGCCTTACGAAAATCACCGCGCAACCCTACAGGAACTTTCAGAAAGCGGTACTACGTCACCAGACACGGTTACAACCCCACGCTACGCCATATAAAGCCCGTCTGCGCGGACTCATTCAGCCCGCGCAGGCGGGCTTCGGCATGCCGGAGCCTGCTTCAGCAGGCTCGGCAGCCCGCTTCAGCGGGCTTCGCAGGTCCTAGCCCGTGGCTTCAGCCACCGGGCGTGAGGCCGCAAGCACGACTTTACAACCGCCATGCACCACCGCCATGGCGGTTGCACCGTCCGATTGCCGCGCCAGCCCTCACCCCCCAGCCCCCTCTCCCTGAGCGGGAGAGGGGGAGCCGAACGCATCCTACAGCGGGATCTCCCCTCTCCCCGTGAGGGAGAGGGGCCGGGGGTGAGGGGTAAAAGGCGACGGTGCAACCGCCCGTTCACCACAGCAAACCGCTCTTGTGTCGGCAAGGCCGGATCGCGTATAATGATCGTGGTAGAAAAGGCTGATACCAGGACAGGGCATAGCTTGAC
>CAIWXH010000623.1 GCA_903916565.1 uncultured Oscillochloris sp.
CCCCATGCAGGTGCAGCGCAGCCACCCATGCACCACCCACCAGACTCGACGCGTGCCTCACTATGCAGGCGAGACTGCCCTGCGCGTAGCGCTTCGTTCAATGGAGATTATCCGATAGGAAGCGGGGATGGTGGGATGCGCCGATCGGCTAAGTTCCACGGACACGGAACAGAACTCTTGGTCTATGGCCGCGCAAGACACGGTGTAGCGATGTGGCATCGCCAGAGACGCTGACCCATCAGCGTGCACATGACCATTCACGTGACCGCCCGTTCGTCACTCGATTACCGGTACTCCGTCGTAGGAATCGGCACCTCGGCAGCACGCAGGACGGGGCGCCCGGTTACGGCCAGACGCTCAAGCAGGGCGGCGGCGGTCGGTCCCGCGTCGTAGTGTGCAAACTCCTGCTGGATCGCCTGGGCCCGCCGCCGATAGTGATCATCCGCCAGCACCTGGCGCACGGCGCTGCGGATCTGCGCGGACGTCGGTCGATGGGTGTCCAGGTTGACCCCGACCCCGCTCCAGCCGATCCGCGCGCAGACCTCCGCCTTGTCCTCGCTCTTGCCCGCCACAACCAAGGGGATGCCGTGGGCGAGGGCGAGCTGAACCCCGCCGTAGCCCCCGTTGGTGACCATCACGGTCGTGTGCGGGAGCAGGGCGGCATAGGGGATGAACGGTGCTACGCGGGCATTCGCCGGGAGTTGGTCGCCCAAATGGGCGACGGGCGCGCCCCCGGTCACCGCCACGACCAGCATCGGCTCGTCGGCGAGCGCGTGCAGCGTGGGGAGGAGCAGCGCCTCGGGCGCGGTCGCCACGGTGCCCTGCGCGACATGGACGACGGTGCGGGCGGTCGCGAGTTCGGGCCACCAGACGGGCGGGGTAAAGGGCACGGCTGGCCCGCCAATCAGCGGGCCGACAAAATGCACCTGGGGCGGCAGATGGCGGCGGGGATACTCGAAGCTCGGCGTGGTTCCCTGGAGGTACAGGTAGGGCGAGAGCTGGAGATCGAAGAACATCCGCCCGTGTGGGAGGGGCGGCAAGGCCAGGGTCGCTCGCACGGCGTTGGTGCTGCGGTTCACGGGGCGCATCAGCACCTGGGCGAAGAACCGGTGCATCAACCCGTAGGCCAGACGGGTGAGCGCGGTGCGGGCTGGGGGCAGCCCAAGGGTGAACGGCCCGACATCGGGACTCGCCACGCTGAAGGTGCTCATCCCGACCATCGCCCAGGGGATGCCCGTGGTCTCGGCAAAGAGCGCCGGCCCGAGGGTCATGAGGTCGGCGATCAGGGCGTCGGGGCGGATCGTCGGCAGGAGGGCCTGGTAGTCGTCGTGCTGGGCGCGGAGCGGCGCAACGAAGAGCTCTTGGAGATCGGCCTGAAGGCTGGTGAGGCGCGGTCGCCGACCGGCCAGCGTCTCCTGCGCGGTGCGCGCAGCGCCGGGATCCGCGTAGAGGCGTGGAATGGCAGCGGGGCTGGCCGGGGTGAAGTGGGCACCGCATGCCTCGACGGCCGACTGAAAGGTGGCGCTGGTGTGCCACCAGACCGTATGCCCACGGGCCACCAGCGTGCGGGCAATGACGCCGATCTGCTGGATGTGGCTGAAGCCCGGCATGGTGCTGATCAGAAAGCAGGCCATCACACCTCCGTGGTCAATCGTGCGATTCCGATGGGGTAACGTCAGCCGTATGATACCGCGCCATGCGGCAAACGTAGCACGGGCCAACGAGCGATCATGCGCGCTATGATTGCGTAGGGCGGTTGCCTGCTGCGTGTGGGAAAGGATTCTCCGCCGCCCTGGCAGGAGTCGCGCCACGCGAGCAAATCGGCAGATCTGAACTGCCTGCCATCCACCGCTGAGGCATTGGCACGCCATCGCAGCGGCGGGCAGGCAGTTCAGATCTGCCCCCGCATTGCGGGGGCTCAAGACCCTGCTGCCCGTCCTGACGAGTAAAAATACGCCCTCGACCGAGGTATCGGTCGAGGGCGTGTGTGCGCTATCGGCGCTCGGGATGTACGGCGTTTTCGCTGCTTACGTGGCGTCGAGTACCTCGTCCACCGCCACACTGAAGCCATGTAGCAGCTTCGACACGGCGCTCTCGCCGCGACCGAACACGCCGTGTTCGGTGTAGCTATCGTCCGCAAAGGTCAGCACCGTGATCGTATCCGTGAGCGGATTGACGATCCAATACTCAGGAATTCCCGCTTCCGCATAATCGCGGCGCTTTTCTTCGATATCGCGCGCTGGGCGATCGGGGCTCACAATCTCGACCACGAGATCCGCACCGAACCAAAAGGCATCCTGATTGCGTGGGTCGTCCGCCTGAAGGAGCATCAGCACATCCGGCTCACGAAACTTGCCTGGCCGTACCTGTACGCGCAGGGGTGCAACGAGGACAATCCCACCGTGGGAGTTCACCATGGCCTTGAAGAGCTCATACAGTAAAAGCAAGATGATCTGGTGGCGCCGAGTCGGCATGGGTAACACCTCAAGCTCACCGTCGGAAAACTCAATCAGGTGATTGGTCTGGTTCGTGAGCTTGAGATATTGCTCCTCCGTCCACGACCCCTGAAGTGGGAGCAAGTCGAGCTCGATGCCATCAGCCCGCCGAATGAGCTTCAGCTCGAGGGCATCTGCATCTACGGTCATACCGTGTCTCCTCCCACCGTCCCGGTGTCGCTCACTTGGCACAGTATACCCCGCGCCCATGGCAGACGCAATGTGTTCACCGTAAACTTTTTACACTAGGCAGGCCAACCCAGCATCGCATGCAGTATGCCAGGCTGACCGCCTCTGGCATCGACCCCGTATACGAAAGCCCTCACACCTCTTGACCCATGTCGTTGTCGCCCGTGCGATCGTTCGTGATGCCATGCGCGATCCGAATACAATGACGCATGCTATACTCCCCGCAGTGTTGTGCGCGCCCATGCTGCGTGCCTTGCGCGCGCGTGGGCGCGTACCGTCGCCAGCGCGGTCGTTCCTTCGTGTCTACCCATCCAACCATGTATGTCAGAAGATACTGCCGCCCAGATCGCCCGCCTTCAGGTCGAGATCGCCGCCTTGCGCCAGGCGCTGCAATCTCTGGTCGCCTTGCCGGATGCCGCCGCGCCACTGCGCCAGCAGCTTGCCGCAAAGGAGGCGGATTTCGCTGTACTCAGCGATGTTCCGCCCCCGTCGTCTCTGATCAGCCTCGCCGGCGCGCAGACTGGCGATGTCTCTGTGGGTGATGTGGCGGGGCGTGATCACATTGTCCAGCAGACGAACCAGACCATCAGCGGCGAGGCGAACGTCGGGGTGGCGGTGGGGAGGGATATTCATGGCAATGTGCAGACCGGCGGCGTTGCCATCACCATCACGGTGGAGCCGACGGGCCCGACCTTGAGCGACGAGGAGCGTCAGTTGCTCGACCGCTACCTGCCGGCCATTCAGCAGAAGTACCGTCACCTGATGCTCCGCAACCGCGTTGCCCCCGAGCGCACTGGCAATGATGAGCGCGTTGTCCCCGAGCTGTACCTTGAGGATGTCTACACGACGCTCACCACCGATGGCCCGGCGCGGATCGTGGGCGAGGCCGCGCTGACGCCGGCTGCTCTGCGGAAGCGCCTCGCCGCCCTTGACGCGCAGCCCGCCACCCCCGACCAGGTTGAGCCGCAGGATGTGCGGCTGCTCGCCTATCGTCCGGTTGTGCGTTCCCCTGCGCGTGGCCGGGGCACCGCAGCGCGTAGCATCCCCGACGATGCCGTGGGTACGACGTGGCGTTCTGGCCCGCTGCCCGACAACACGCCCGCCCGTGCCCGCTTCTATGTGCGCGAGGTTCGGCCCGAGCTGGCGGTTGAGGCGCTGGCCCCACGCGCCCAGACTCCACAAGCTCGGCTGGTGCTGCTTGGTGGTCCCGGCAGCGGCAAGTCCACCGTACTGCGCTATGTGGCCTTGCTCCTTGCCCATGCTCTGGCAACCGGCACGGCCCCGCGCTTGGCTGGCTGGGGTGCGGCCCGTATCCCCTTTTTCATCCCCCTGGGGACACTCAATGCCCAGCTTGATCAGACTGACGCCGCCGAGGCGTTGATTGCGGCCCTGCTGGCGGAACTCAGCGGCACGGGCGATTTGCTGCCCACGGCGCAGGTGCGTCGGCTGCTCTTCGGTATGCTCCCGCGCGCCATCTTGCTGCTTGATGGGCTCGATGAGCTTTCGGCGGAGACCCGCCCCGGCCAGCCGACCGACCCGCGTAGCCGGGTGCTGGCGGCGATCCGCCAGATTGCCCGCGACTATCCCGACACGGTGATGGTCGTGACCTCCCGCGAGCGATCCTATCGCGCCCCGCGCATGCTTCCACCGGACGAGGGCTGGGAGACGCGGGTGGTGCAGCCGTTTGCGCGCGGCCAGGTGCGGGGCTTTCTCCCGCGCTGGTATGCGGCCATGGCCCGTGTTGGCGAGACTGGTTTGAGCGCAGCGGATGCCGCGCTGGCCGCAGCCGATCTCTGCGACCAACTCGACGCGCAGCCAGCGCTGCGCCAAGCGGTTGCGGCGACGGATCGCGCTGCGGGGCCGCAGCCGCCCACCTCGCCGCTGCTGCTCACGATGTTGGCCATCCTGCACTACAATCTCGGCGGCGAGCGCCTGCCGACCGAGCGGGCACGGATCTACGAGCAATTGGTGGTGCTGCTGCTTCACCGTTGGGAGCCGCGCCGCAGCGACCCTTTTGTGAAAGGACGCGACCTCGTCAGTCGGCTGAAAGATCCCCATGGCACCCGTGATGACGAGTTGCCGGGTCTGAAGGGGGCCGACGATTTACGCAGCGTGCTGCATGAGGTGGCCTTCACGACCCACCGTGATGCGCCAGCCGGTGAGAGCCGGGGCGTGATCGATGGCGACCGACTCTTTGGCACGCTGAAGCGCTTTTTCTGGCACACCCACGGCTGCGAGGAAGCGCAGGCGACGGCAAAGGCCCAGCTTTTCCTGGCGGCGTTGAAGGATGAGGCCGGGCTGCTGGTGCCACGCGACGACCAGACCTATCAGTTCCCGCATCTGACGTTTCAGGAATACCTGGCGGCATGTCACCTCGCCGAGCATCGGGAGGGGGAGCAGGTGGCACATACGTGCTGGGCGGGGACGGACGGCGACCGCTGGCGCGAGGTGATTCTGTTGATGATGGGCTGTCTGCGTCGTCAGCGGATCGAGAAGCGGGTCGGGCTGCTGTGGCTGAACAACTGCCTGTTGGCGGCAACTCCGGCAAAGGTGCCCGCACAGGCGCAGCGTGACGCGCTGCTCGCCGCCGATTGTTATGCGGCGTTGGGCGGGCGCGCCGCACTGGCACCCTACCGGGTCGAGGATGCGCTCCGGCATGCGCTGGCGGCAGTCTATACGGCATCCGCCACAACCCCACCGGCACTGTCTGCCGCTGACCGCGTGCGCGCTGGGGTCATCCTGGCGGAACTTGGCGACCCGCGTCCCGGCGTGTGTGATCTGCCGCCACCAATGGTGGAGATCCAAGGCGGCAGCTTTGTGATCGGGAGCAGTGCGACTGAGGCAGAATTGGCGAATACGGCATATGGCGGTGATTGGGCATCCAGGGAGATCAACGAACAGCCGGTATTTGTCACTTCGTTTGAACTGGCCCGCTACCCGGTGACAAACGCGCAGTTTCAGCTCTTTATTGTGGCTGAGGGCTACAACCCGGATGCACCCTGGTGGGATATGGCCGGACGTGCGTGGCTTGCCCGCAATGATCAGGCGACCGAAGG
>CAIWXH010000624.1 GCA_903916565.1 uncultured Oscillochloris sp.
CCTTCAGGTTGAGGAACAGCGCCGTATTCCCTTTGCCCATAATGCCCATACCGCGAAAGTTGAGCGAACTGAAGCTCTTGATAAGGAATTCGCGGTAGCTGTGGAAGAGCGCATCAAGGTCAGGCGGAGGCGCGGCGGGGATGGCATACGTTGTCTGGTTGCCCAGCACGACCGTCAGCGGCGCAGCGCTGATGCTGGCCCCCTCGGCGGCGCTGATGGTCGCGTGGATGCGCGGGAGGTCGCGTAGTTCGTGTAGCAGCGCCTCGATGCGGCGCAGGGTGGCGGCGCTATCGGTGGCGGCAGCCGCGCTGGTGCGGGACGTGGCGAGCAGATCGCGCATCGTTTCGTCAGGCAACAGGGCGCGCAGGGCGTCCTGTTTGGCGATGGCCTGGCGGAGAAGACTCAGGAAGTCACGCAGCGCTGGCTCAATCTCAGGCCACGCGGGGGCCACCTCGCGGCGCAACAGCGCGGCGAAGCGCAGCTCACGACGATAATAGTCGAGCAGGCGACCAAGGTTCGGGCGAGCACTGAAGAGCAGTTCCTCCAGCGCGATCTGCTGGAAACGTCGCGCCTCGGCGCGCTCAATGGTGAACAGCGCCAGTACGACTTCGGCATCGGGCGGCGGGCGCTGCTCCCGGCGGAAGGTGGTGACGGCGACGCGCACGGCCTGTGCAAACGCATCGCGCTGCTGCCGCTCCTCTAGGCGCATCCAGCCCAGCAGCTTCGTCTTCGCGGCGGCCCAGGCATCGCCGCCAGCGGCATCGGTGGCACCGCCCAGCAGCGCGCCAGCGGCGGCGGCAAGGGCGGCGAGGAGGGCGGTGGTCAGTGGTTCCATGTCGTCCTCAGCGTGTCGTAACGATACCGTAGCTTCACCCCGGCCCCGACGTTCGCATAGGGTTGTACGCTACTTGCCGGAGCCGGGACTCGCGCTTTCGCCAGGCTGCCCTGGCGAGGCCAAACCCCGCGCTCGCGCTCATTGGGGCCGCGCCGCCAGTCCGTAAACTGGGCGGATTGCTGACCGGATCCCGTTGCACGCGATGGACTGAACCACCCGAAATCCCCTGTTGTTGTTCCTGTTGTTCGGGTTGTTCCTGTTGCGGGCGCCGCAGCTTGTCGGCCCCTACGGTTAGCCGACCCGCCACGGCGGTCACGAGGCGGCCTACAGCCCCGATGGGCTGCCTACGATGGCGTGGTGCCGCCTTTGCTGCGCCACGCGCCCAGCAGTCGCCCGACGTGTCCAATCAACTCGGAGACGTGGGCGTACTGACTCGGTGAGAGTAGATGCAAATCATGGCCGAGACGTAGGTAGAGCCGCACCTTCTGGAGTTCAACCTCGGCCTGGGCCAGCCGCTTCGCCGTCTCGTCGGTGAGCGTCGCCTCCAGGATGCGCTCCTGGAACCGCATCGCCGCCCGTACGAGTTCTTGCGTAAGCGTGAAGCGGTAGCGGCGGGGCCAGCCGCTGGTGTGCGGCAAGAGCCACTGGAGCAGGTCGTACGTGCGGACGAAGATGGGCGACTGGCGGGGCGGCGCGTTCATTTGATACCTCGCTTGGGCAACAGCACCCGCAACAATGAGCGCCGTAGACCGACCGTGTTCCCCCGGCGGGCATGCCCGATCCAGCCCTGGAGCCGGTGCCCCATCGCGTCGAAGGTGCAACGCCCTGCGGCATATTCAGCGCGCAAATGGCGAAAGCGACGGGCGAAGGCGAGCACATTGCGGCGCTTGAGCCTGCGGCGAAACGGGAAGACGTGCCAGCCCAGAAAGGGCAGGCCGGTCGCCACTGGCACCACCTGGGCGCGGCCCTCGTGGAGCCGGAGCCGCAGGGTTGCGGCGCGCGCGATACACGCTTCGCGCCAGCGGTGGAGTGTCGCTTTGTCGTCGGCGAAGAGCAGCATGTCGTCGCAGTAGCGCACATAGGCCCGGCAGCCCAACTCTTGCTTGATGAACTGGTCAAGCGCGTGTCCGTAGACGTTGGCCCAGAACTGGCTGGTCTGGTTGCCAATGGGGAGGCCGCGCGGGCGGGCGAGCGCGAAGAGGTCGTCGCCGGGGAAGAGAACCGGCGTATACACCGCGCGCAGTTCGTCGGCACCGCCGGCCAGAATGCGGTCGATC
>CAIWXH010000625.1 GCA_903916565.1 uncultured Oscillochloris sp.
AGCGCACGGGGCTATCGTTCGATAGCCCCCGGCGCGATTGACGAATGGCGGGATGCCGCTGGCGACGTGCACAGCGACGAACTACTCAGGAAGGTGCTGCACCAGGGTGGTCTGGCCTTTCCTTTGTATCGTGTCGCCGGTGAGGCACCCTTTACCTGGGTGCTGCGGCCCGACCTTCCGCGCACCAACAAGGACGGCAAGCCGATCAAGTACGAGTATCCGCGCTACGTCTCCAATATCCTTGACGTGCTGCCCCGCTACAAAGACGCCCTCGGTGATCCAAACATTCCCTTGTGGATCACCGAGGGCTGTAAGAAGGCTGATGCGCTTGCCAGCGCCTACGGGGCTGGGATTGTGCCCGTCAATGAGAATGGCGTCTGGGGCTGGCGCACCAAGGGCAAGCTCCTAGACGATTTCTCGCGCATCGTGTGGGAAGGGCGGCGCGTGATTGTGGCCCCTGATGGCGATGTGCGCCACAACAAGGCCGTGTATCAGGCCGTGCAGCGCTCGGCCCGCCTGTTCATCGCGTGGGGCGCCGCAGAGGTGCGAATCTTGTTGCTGCCCTGTGAGAAGGACGGGCCGAAGATTGGCGTTGACGATTATTTGGGGGGCGGTCACACCACCGCAGAGGTCGAGTCGCACCTGGTTGATCTGGCGACCGTTGGCGAACAGGCCCGCGTCAGCCTGATGAAGCACCCAACCACGGGCGCACCGCTTTTCCTGCCACCGGGCTACGAGACAAACTTCGCCACCGGCTGCTACGGCAATCCCCTGCTCAAGCCTCTGCGTGTCCAGTGCGCCAGCAAGGGCACTACGACGAAAGGTATCCTCCAGACCATAGCCCAAGTGAACGGCGTGCCGATGCACTTGGAAGACACGCATCTTTTAATGGCCCGTGAGCCGGACAATTTCGCGGGGCTGATCTACGACTTTGCCAACGGCCAGCTACGCACCTACGGCCAGCTTAATCAGCAGGCCGGGGGCGGTGGTGCGCTGGGCGGTACGCTGATCTGCACGGGTGAGGCAACCCCAGAGTTTACCTACGAAGGCTCACAGCGGCGCGTGCTGCTGATCAACTGCAAGAAATGGTGGCCGCTGGGCGCGGAACCGAAGAGCGACGAAGGCGGGCGCCGGGCGGGCATCCTGGCTTCAGCCTGGCTGGGCGGCGCTGGGCTGTGGGGGCACCAGACCTGCGAAACCATCTGGGCCAACTGGGAGAACTACCGGCGCGAGTCGCTGTTGCTGGCCGCAGACCCGACCCTGAGCGACCTGCAAGCGTGGCGGCTGCCCCTGGCAGCGGCCAGCATCGCCCTACGCATCGGCATGCACCAGTTCGGCCTAGAGATCGATTGGATGCGCCTGCTGATGGAGTGGGGGCAGCTCTACTGTGAAGGCCAGCGCGAGCGCGACCCATCCCGCGAGACGTTCGAGAAAGCGCTGATCATGCTCAGCCAGTGCGAGCTAGTGGATAACAGCGACTTTGCCGAAGGGCACAAGATCGCCCCCTCGTGGCAATGGCTGCACTACGAGCGCAAGATGGTAGCGGCCCGCCGTGTGGGCGACCCCTACTGGCGCGTGCTGTCTACCAGCCCGCAATGGCGTGCGGTGGTTGGCGTGGGCGCCGTAGATATGTTCGGTGATGATTGGCTGAAGAACGGGTTCATCCTGCCGCCTAAGCGGGCAGGGCGGGTGAGTGACAGCTACCATACTGGCCCTGGCAAGGGCAGCCTGCAATGCATCCTAGTGCCTGACAGCGAGCTCAGCGTGAAGGATTAGCGCGATGCGGATGATAAAAGACCCGGTGGATACGTTTCCCGACCAAGTCACGATGTCGATTCGCGTGGCAATTCGGCTGCTGCAATCCGAACGGGTAGAGCTTCGGCACTGGGGCCGGGCGCTGGCATTTGATCTTGGTACACAGCATGCCCGCGACATTGCCATGTTTCTGACAGAGATCGACCGCCGGACAAAGGAGAAGTAGCGATGTTCTTGCCGATTCTACGGGTGTCGATGATCAATGGCGTGCTGTTGGGGACACTCTGGTTTCTTTGGGACGAATACCCATGGATGCGTCCGATCCTCGTGTCTAGCGTGATCTGTGGTGTCGCCGGGGGCATGCTTAGTGAGAGGGACTAGAATAGCCCGTGCTAGAATGCAGCCAGACCCCAATCTTCAGCAAGGAGGTTGTGATGCACGTAGCGACCTATGATGAGGCGCTGGCCGTCGCCAGACGCCTACCGCTGGCCGAGCGGCTACGCCTTGCCAGCGCACTGACGGGTGAGGCCGCTGGGGAGGTTTCGCCCGTGCCCCATCGGATGACCCCGGATGAAGCGCGGGCGGCGCTGGCTGACATCCGAGCGGCGTTTGCGGCCCAGCCTGGGCCGCGTCTCAGCCTGGGCGAACAGATTGAGGCCGACCGCCATGCGCGTGACCGTGTGCTGTCTGGCCGTGATGGGGAGCGTGACGATGTGGACGCTTGACGCGAGTGTGGTAGCACGTAGCTTTGATGTGAACGACCCGGCCCAAGCGGTCTGCTTGGCGCTCCTTGACCGGCTGGATCGTACAGCGGCCCCGGTGATTGTGCCCCGGCTTTTATTGGCCGAACTGGCTGGCGCGGTGCGTCGGCTGCTCCAAGACCCGATTCGGGCGCGTCTCGCTGTTGAGGCATGGCAGAACTTGCCCCACGTGCAGTTCGTCACCCTTGATGACGCCCTGCTTGATGCGGCTGCTGTCCTGGCCGCTGACCGGGCGCTCAGAGGCGCGGATGCGGTCTATGTTGCCGTGGCCCAGCGCTACACCACCACGCTAGTCTCGCTTGATCGAGAACAGCGCACCCGCGCTGCTCCTGTGGTGACCGTGATGACACCGCACGACGCCCTGGCAATTCTAGACGCCTAGCGGTTCGGGGGCGAAACACTTTACACCGGGTTTTCCGCAAGGAAGGCCCGGTTTTTCGCATTCTACCGTTGGCTGGTGTAAAGCGTTTCGGCCCTGAAATGGCGTCCTAATGCGGTATAGCTACCGATTAGTGGAGTTTATCGGTAGCTATGCGCTGCCCGCCCGCTGGCCGGTGCAAAGGCGGAAACAGCCTCATCATGGGCCACCCACAGGCGACGAACGGACGAGTCGACTCTCTGCTCTACATGAGACACTAAAAGTGAGCCAATAGAGCCAAGAAGAGCCAAGAAGCGCATCAGGACGCCTAGAAACCTCTCGGCTCTTCTTGGCTCTTCTTGGCTCTTCTTGGCTCTTCTTGGCTCTTCTTGGCTCAGGCTTTTGGAGATCTAGGACACCGGCATGGCGTCCTAATGCGGAGAAACGTCGCTTTCTGGCTCTCTTGGCTCTCTTGGCTCACTTTGACATACTCATGATATTTGGCAAAAAGTCGAATCTCGCCCGATTCGCCCGTGCTACCGGGTAGCAGATGACAAAACGCGCCTATTGCGTTCTTCGCAGCGCGGGGGGAGACTAGCCATGTGGATTAGAGAAGGGGGGCACGATGAAGGGACTCGTCAATATCACGCTGTCGTTCTCGAAGCTGCTGATCTGGCTGATCCGCAGTATCGGATGGTTGTTTGTCGGCTTCGGCCCGCTGGTGCGCTTCGTGCTGAAGCCGTTTGGATGGCTACTCAACCCGATCCTGATGCGCTTTCAAGACCCGGTGGCGCGCCAGCGTGCCGAACGCCGCCAGCGTGCCGAACGCCTCGCCACCACGATGCTGCACGAACTGACGCGGCTGGGATTTGTTCGGCGCGAGCGGGGCAAGGTGAAGGCACGGGTTGAGTTCGATTTTCCGCTGCTGCTCACTCGTGAAGAGTTGTGGTGTCCGGTAGATCTCCAGCGTCTGCCCCATTTGATCACCACCGAGCGGATCACCACTGAAGAGGTGATGAAATCGCTGCATGACCGGCTAAACATTGATGTGCGCTGGGACAAGCTGCCGAGCGGCAAGCTCTGCTATGTGCTACGGCTGGCCGGGGCTGCCTATCCAGAGGTGATTCCGATTCAGTCGCTGGAGGTGCCCAAGGACGCCGGGCCGCTGGCGTTTCCGCTGGGGATCGACGGAGAGGGCAAGCATCAGATCATTGATCTAGCCAAGCTGCCCCATCTGCTGATCATCGGCCCAACCGGCAAGGGCAAAAGCACCCTGGTGCATACGATTCTCACTACTTGGGTTACGCGGAACGGGCCAGATGACATAGAGATCTGGCTGGCAGACCACAAGGGCGGGGCAGAACTGAATAGATATGCGGTGCTGACTGGCGAAAAGGGCAGGCCGGGGATCGTGCGGCGCTTCAGCTACAAGCCAGAAGACACGATTGCGATGCTCCAAAACGCACAAAAGGAGATGGATCGGCGGCTAGAGGTGCTTCGTGCGAACGATTGCAGCGATCTGGAAGACTACGCACGCCAGACCGGGCAGTACATGAAGCGCATCGCCATTGTGATTGACGAGATTTTCTATCTGATGCTCAACAAAGAGGCGTATGACCCACAGCCAGGAAAAAAGATCAGCATCAAAGACTGGGCGGAACAGCTTTTCGCAAAAATCGCCAGCGCTGGCCGTGCGCCAGGCGTGCATCTCATCATTGCCACGCAAAAAACCGGCAAGGATGTGTTGACCGGGATGATTACGGCGAATTTCGAGAGCCGGGTGATCTTTGGCCTGGTGGACATGTACCAGTCCATATATGTGCTAGGGAGTACCGATGCGGTGGGCATGCCAAAGGGCCGCGTTATTTTTCGCGGGGAAGCGGATAGTCAGACGGAGATTCAGACACCACTTATCACGGCCCAGCAGACACGGTTGCTGCTTGATCGCGTGAGTCGCTACGGCCCGGATGGCGGACTGGGCCGCGCTGATCATATGAAGCGGTTCGTGCAAGATGCACAGCTTCTGCTACAGGTTTCGTGCGATCTGTTCACGGGGGAGTTTTCGATCCGTAAATTGTACCAAGCGCCGGGCGTGCTTGGGGTATTGTCATTTCATCGAGTGGAAGAGATCGCCGGGCGGCTTGAGAAAGATGGGGTGCTTGAACCAGCGCGGGCACAGAAGCCGCGTAGGGTGTCGAGAGGCTACTATGGGATGCCTCAACTGCTGGGGTCACGCTACGGGGAATCCGCGCCACTCACGACCCTGTTGCACCCGGAGATGCGCCCGGAGATGCGCCCTGACACATCCAATACCGCACCGGGCACAACAGAAAACGCTGCTTGTGCCCCAGCGTCCGATCTAGTGCCCGGATCGCATTCTGATGCGGTAGAGCCTTGTGCCCCGGAGGCTAATCCAGTGCCCTGTGCCCCGGCTCCAAACGCGCCTACATCCCTTGCGGACGTTGTCGCCCAGGTTGAGCAGGCGATAGCCAGCGCGTCGCGTGCCCTCGCGGCGGCTGAACCCTGCCACCCGGTAGCAGATCGGCCCGTGCAGCGGAAACGCCGCCCTACCACCGCCCGCCAAACATTACAAAACGCGCCTATTGCTACG
>CAIWXH010000626.1 GCA_903916565.1 uncultured Oscillochloris sp.
AGTTGAGGGAACCGTGCGCCAAGGACAGCAGGCGAAGAACATTACGGGCGGCTCGCAGGTCGCCACCGGCGTTCGCAAACCCCGCGATCCTGCCCCACCGGCACCCAGCGCCAGCGCGCCGCTGCCGACCGCAACCCCCGAGGATCGCGCCCCGCTCCCCGCCACCCTGAGCGCCGACGGCGTCCACTTCAGCTACGGCCACGCCATGATCATCGGCGTGGGCGCGTATCAGCACCCGAGCCTGCGGGCGGTTGGCACCGTGACGAACGATGCCCGTGCGCTGGCGGCGCTGCTGCGCGACCCGCAACGGGCCGCCTACCCGGACGATCAGGTGACGGTGCTGCGGGATGCTACCGCGACCAAGGCCCGCATCCTCACCGAACTGGAGACGCTGGCCCAGCGTCTGGCGGGCGCACCCGGCGGCACCGCGCTGATCTGCTTTGCCGGTCACGGCGAGCCGGTGGCGGGCAGCTATGCGCTGTTGCCGTATGATGCCGACCCGCAGCAGTTGGCGGCGACCGCAATCACCGCCGAAGCGTTCCACCGCGCCATCGCGGCGATCCGCACCCACGCCAAGCGGCTCGTCGTGCTGCTCAACTGCTGTCACGCGGGCGGCGTGGGCGACGAGGTGTTAGAGGCAGGCACTCCGGCGCTCATCGGGGCCGCGCCGCCGCCGGAATTCTACCGACCGCTGGCGGTGGGCAGCGGCCAGGTGGTGATCTCCTCCTCGCGCCCTGAACAGAAGTCGGGCGCACGGTCACAGCACCGCGCGCAGCACACGACGTTTGGCGCACACCTGCTGGCTGCGCTGGAAGGTGCGGCACCGGGCCAGGGGCCGGGCATCGGCGTCTTCGAGCTGTTCACGCACCTGCGGGCCAGCGTCCCCGCCGACGCGCGCAGCATCGCGTACCACAACGCGCCGCTGGTGCAAGAGCCACTCTTCTACGCCAGCCAGCTTGACGATAATGTGGCGGTGGCGCTGCGCCCGGCGGTGGCCCCAGGCACGCTGGGTGCCGACGACGATCTAGTCGCTCGCCTGGTGGCGCTGGAGCTTCAGGTCGAGGCGCAGGGCGATGCCGTGTCGGCAGCGCTATTGAGGGAGCGGGACACCTTGCTCGACCGTATCGGGGGAGTCTGACCTCCGAGGCTCCGCACGCCCCGCCGGGCTTGTCCTGGCGGGGCGTGGTGATTCTCGGCCCGCTTCCCCCGGTACGTTAGCTCTGCTATACTCCCTCTAACCGCCGACAAGGCGGCCCGGACGCCCGACGCGCCCCCCTTGCGGGCAGCCGGCGTTCGCTCCCCCGCCCCGCAGGGCCACCGGAGCGACCGCCCCCTGACGCGAGGCCCACGCCCACGGTGCCCGGTCTGGTCTTTCACAATCTGGTGACAGAGTCCGGGGGTTCGCCCCTGGAGAATTACGACCCGCGTGGGCCACAAGCGCCCCCGCCCCCACTCACCAGATACGCGCCGCGCACCAGACGCCGCGCACCCACACCACGACTGCGCCCTTCGGCGCGCACCCTACCGCCCCTCCCCCGAGGGGTGGATTGATTCTGCCCGCCCGCCGCTTCCCCCGAAGCTCGCGGGTTTCTTTGTGTTCAGCAGCCAACCAGAAGGAGCACCCATGTCCAGCACTATCCCCGAGCTACAGGCCCACCTGCGCGCCGCACAGACGCGGCGGTGGGTCGTCGAACTGGCGGCGAACGCCCGCCCCGTACCGGGGCAGGGCTGGATTACGCCGCAGACCCCGGAGTTCGATGCGCTCTGCACCGAGGAGTGCCGACTCCGCAAGGCGTTGACCGCAGCCATCCTCAAGCGGCGCTTCGGCATCTAGCTCAGGAAAGGAGCGCCACGGTGCCCGACCTACCCCCGACCTACCGCATCCAGCGCGTCCTTGGCGGCGATATGCGCCGCGAGGTCGCGGGCTACCTGGAGCGTGGCATTACATGCGCTCCAGCGGCGGCAGCGGTCAGTTGTTCGCCGTGCTGCGCGACGATGCCACGGTGCGCGGCGCCTGCCTCATTGGGGCAACGGCCAGCGCAAACCAGACCCGCAGCCTCGTGCGCGGCGCGTGCCTCATTGGCCCCACGGCCAGCGAGGACGCCACGCGCAGCCTTGCCACCCCCACGACCGGCCTGCGGGTGCGCCAAATCAAGCGGTCGCACATCGCCGACGAGGTTCCTGCAACCGCTGTTTGCGAGAGCAAGCTGCTACGCCACAGCATGCAGGCCGTGACGGACGCATACGACCAGCCGGTCATGTTCGTGAGCTACGCTGACCCCGCCGCGACCGATGCGCGCACCGGCCAGCCCCTTGCGGGTTGGTGCTACTTGGCGTCCGGCTTCTTCTTCGTCGGCGAGACGACGAGCAGCCGAAAATGCGTGATCGACCATCTCGGTCGCGCCCGCTCCACCCGCCAGGGCGGCATCACGCTCTCGCGGAACACGCTGCCCCGACGCGGCGACCGCTTCCACGGTGAGGACATTACCGCCGATTGGACGATGGCCGCCCTGCCCCCCGCCCGCATCTGGATCGCCGTCTGCACCCCGCGCCGCTTCACCCGCCGCCAGGCCAAACACGTTTGGCGGCAGGCATTCGCCGCGCTCAACCCGGCGCGGCAGGTGGCCGCGAAGGTCTGGATTAACCACACCGACTGGCAGCGCAAGCAGCTCGCGGGCGCGGTGGGCCTCGGGGAACCGAAGCCCGAACACCTGCGCGAGCGTGACCGCTTTCAGCCCGCGTTCTGGTGTGGGGACGAGATCACCCGCACCGCCGCCCCGATTTGGGTGCCCCTGGTCTACCAGGAGCGCATCCTGTTACTCGACGAC
>CAIWXH010000627.1 GCA_903916565.1 uncultured Oscillochloris sp.
GACGCGACCCTGCCCGCCCAAGGTTGCACTGAGCAACTGGCTGATGGTCGCCAGTTCGTCGGTGCGCCCGACCATCGGCAGCGCGTAGGTTGGCTCCTGAAGCCGCACCGCCCGCGCTTGGCGCAGCCCACTGACGGCGAAAACGGGCAGCGGCTCGGCCTTCCCCTTGAGCTGAACAGGCGGGTGTGGCTCCAACGCCACAGACGCGGCGACGGCGGCGCGGACATCGCCACTGATCAGCGTGGTGCCCGGCGCGGCCAGGCCCATCAGGCGCGCTGCCAGATTGACCTCGTCGCCCAGGATGCCGTAGGTGCGACGGCGCGGACTCCCGTAGGCACCACAACGCATGGGGCCTTGGCTGAGGCCGATTTGGAGCGGGGGCAGCGCGGCGGCGGCGGCAGCCTCGTGGTGCACGGCGAGCGCCGCCAGCACGGCGCGGCGGGCGTCGTCTTCGTGGGCCACTGGCGCACCAAACGCACCGCACAGGTAGCTGCCCTTATCGCCAATCACCACCTGAAGGAGCAGACCGCCAAAACGATCCAGCACCCGCTGCACCGTGCCAATGAAGGTGTCGAGCCGCGTCTGGGCGTCGGGGTCGGCCTCATAGTCAATTCCGCCGAAGCGCAGAAAGAGCGCGACAGCGGGCCGCAACTCAGTGAGAAAGGCGCCGTATCCGGCCAGTTCGCGCGCATACACGGCAGGCAAGAGCCACGGCTGCAGCACCATCGGGGGCAGGGCGTCCGCCGATACGTCGGGCCACGGCGCGGGGGGCGGGGCTGCGCCAAACTCGCGCAACGGCGCGAGCGTCGTCGCGCCAATCGCCAATCAGCACGGTCGCGCCCATGGCTGCGACGCAGGCCGCATCAAGCATAATCTCGCCCGCGACGGCGTGATGTTCGCCGACCGCCACGCGGGCGACCGTCGCGCCCGCCAGCAGATCGAGGCGCTGGATGGCCGGGTCGCCGACGACCAAACGCCGAGCGGGGCCGCAGGCGAGCGCGACCTTCAGGGCCAGCGTGGCGGTGAAGTCTGCTCCACAGAAAGCCTTTTTTCTACAACTGGGATCGGTAACGCCCAGGATGCCGTATTGCGGCGTCGTGGGCGTTGATAGAGCAATCCCACCGCAGTTGTTTCGCGCCCGCCCGGTGGCTGAAGCCACGGGCTACGGGATGGCGAAGGCCGCATGCGCGGCCTGGATAGCCTGCGAAGGCAGGCTTCGCTAACCAAGAGCCGGGGGCTTCAGCCCCCCGGATTCAATAACTAGGATAGGATTGCTATACGTAGGGCGCAGCCGTGGCTCAGCGCGCCAGTCTGAAGGTCGCAACGCGCACGGTGCCGCTTGACAGACCCTGGCCGACAATACTCCAGTTGCCAAGCGGGTCTTGCGCCTGGGTGGAAAAGCCAACCAGCACCAGCCCATCGCTCGTGGCGATGGCCTTGTAGGGCAGCGCCCGCACGGTGCCATTGGGCAAATTCAACCACATATTCACCTGCTCGCCACCCTGGTAGCCACGGGCCTCAAAGCCCTGGAGCGTGCCGGGCGCGACCGGGTCAAGGTAGGCGCGTGCAAAGGCGTTGGCCTGCTGCTGCTGGACGCAGTTCACGGGTTCGCCCTCAGCGACCGGGCCAGCCGGCGGGCTGTAGTTGTTCAGGCCAGGGCGCAGTTGACACGGCACCTGGTAATTGCCCAACGTGGCTAGGCGGGTGCGGCTGCCCACCAGCTCGAAGCGGCCCCGCTCGAAGTACTGCACCACATAGTTGCGCCCGTCGTCAAGCCGCTGCACAAACTCTTCGCTGAGCGGAAAGCCGAAGGTCAAGATACCGCCGCGCCGCTCCCAGAAGTTGCGAAACTCGCCCCGCAACGTGTGTCCGGTTTCGGGGAAATAGCGCAGCCCGGTGGCGCGCACTGCCGCCACTGGCGGGAAGCCCTGGCCCGTGGCAGTGAGATACTCGCGCCCAATCAGGCCGAGGTTGATATAGGCTGTGTTCCCGACCACATCCAACTCGAAGCGTGCCCGCTCGAAGTACTGCGCGATCCGACCGTCACGCTTCTGGTAAAACTCCTCGGAGACCGGGTAGCCAAAAATCTCAACCCCGCCGTTCCGCTCCCAGTAACTACGGAACGCACCGCCAAGGAAGTGTCCCGTCTGCGAAAAGTAGACCTTGCCTTGGGCCTGCGTAGGCGCCGCCGGTAGCGCGGCGAACACCACCAGCGCCACCATGACCAGCGTCCCTGCCCATCGTCCGCGTAGCTGGCTCATGGGTACTCCATCTGATCGCGTAAAGTAAAGTTCTGCAACTTGAGGGGGGGATTGCCGCATCGAGCGCCGCACTTGCGCCCAAACACAGCCAGTCTAGCATTCACACTTTGCCGGGCCAGCATACGCGATGGCTGCATACCTGTCAAGCGTTGATGGCCGTAAAACCGCGCTATGGCGCGGTTTTACGCCCGGTAACCACGACGTTCCACCCTCGCTTGGTGCGCCCCGCTTGGCGGTATAATGGGCTTAGGCACGGTTCACGGATGCGTTACAGTTTTGGCATACCCAGCACTTTCGGCTGCGCTCGGCTTGGCACCTAAAATCTGAAATCTAAAATCTGAAATCCGAAATCTGTTCAACGAAAGGCCCCTTCCCGATGACCATTCCGATCATCGACGATCTTACCGCAGCGCGGAGCGGCGTGCTGCGGCGGGCACCCCTCGACGAGGACACCCAGACGGCTCAGGCGGTGGCCCACATTATCGCCGAGGTACGCACGGGTGGCGACACGGCCCTGCGCGAGCTAAGCGCCCGCTTCGATGGCGTGACGCCCACCTCAATTGAGGTGCCGCGTGAGCGCTGGGCCGCTGCGGCTGCGGGCCTGCCCGCCGATCTGCGGGCCGCGCTTGAATTGGCCGTCAACGAGATCCGGCGCTTCCACGAGCGGCAGGCCCGCAACTCGTGGATCGATTTCAGCGTCGAAGGCGCACGGGGCCAGTTGGTGGTTCCGCTCCAGCGCGTCGGGGTCTATGTCCCTGGCGGCGCCGCACCCCTGCCCTCGTCGCTGATCCACGCTGCGGTGCCCGCCCAGGTCGCCGGTGTCGCGCAGATCATCGTCTGCTCGCCGCCCCAGCGCGCCACGGGTCTGCCCGCCGAGGCGATCCTCGCCGCCGCACACCTCGTCGGGGTTGACCGGGTCTTCGCCGTCGGCGGTGCCCAGGCGATTGCGGCCATGGCCTACGGCACCGCTAGCGTGCCACGGGTCGATAAGATCGCCGGCCCCGGCAATCGCTACGTCATCCAGGCCAAGCGGTTGGTCTACGGGGCCGTTGACATCGAAAGTCTGCCCGGCCCAACCGAAACCATGGTCATCGCCGACGCCGCCGCCGAGGTTCGTTATGCCGCCGCCGATCTGCTGGCGCAGGCTGAGCATGTCGAGGCCAGCGCCATCTTGCTCACTCCCTCGCGTGAGTTGGCCCGTGCGGTGCAGGCCGAGGTTGGTCGGCAGCTTGAGGCGCTGCCTGAGGCCAGCGCCCAGGCGGCAGCCGAGGCCGTGAGCAAGCGCGGCGGGATCATCATCGTGCCCGACCTTGACGCCGCCTTCGATCTGGCAAATGAGTATGGCCCCGAACACCTTTGTCTGCTGCTTACTGACCCCTGGGCCTACGTCGGGAAGGTGCGGAACGCGGGCGGGATCTTTGTCGGCGAGCAGTCGTTCGAGGTGCTGGGCGACTACGTGGCCGGGCCGTCCCACATTATGCCCACGGAGGGCACGGCGCGCTATGCTTCGCCCGTCAATGTGGACGATTTTCGCAAAGTGATCTCGCTGGTTGGGCTGAATGCGGTAGCCCTGGCCCGCATCGGCCCCGCCGCCCAACGCATCGCCGAGGCCGAGGGGCTTTTCGCTCACGCCGCAGCGGTACGAGCGAGGCTCGAGTCGTAATCTACAATCCCTGCGCGGATGAAAGGAAGCCCTTATGTTCGGCTTCATCGTGACCTTTATTAACTTTCTGTTTCAGGCGCTACTCTTCGCAATCCTGGGCCGGGTGCTGATCTCGTGGATCGACCCCACGGGCAAAATGCGCGTCTCCCAAATTCTGCACGAACTCACCGAGCCGATCTTGGCTCCGATCCGCAGCGTGCTTCCATCCATGGGCATGATCGACCTCTCACCCCTGGTGGCGATCCTCCTGCTCCAGTTGCTGCAAGGCTTGGTTATGCGGGCAATGCTGCACGCCTAAACGAAGGTTCGTGGATGCGTTACCGTTTAGACACGCGCAGCGCTTGCTGATGCGTTCAGCCTGCAACCTGCAACCTAGCACCTGCAACCTGCAACCTTGGCTCGTGTGGTGAAACCGTGCAACCGATACGCAGCGACCGCTTCCTGCTCCTAGTGGTCTTCCTCGCCGGTGTCGGTACGCTGGGCATCGAAATGGTGATGCCCCGACTGCTGGCACCCTTTTTCGGCACCTCGCAGCCAATCTGGGCCGTGGTCATCGGCATGACCCTGGCCTATCTGGCTGTCGGCTATTGGCTGGGCGGTCGTCTGGCCGACCGACACCCCGACGAGCGGCTGCTCTACTGGCTGATCGCTTGGTCGGGCTTGGTCTGCGCCGTAATCCCCTTGGCGGCACGGCCCGTCTTGCAGATCGCCCAACTTGCGCTACGCAGCGTGGCCGCCGGTAGCTTTCTGGGCGCCCTCGCCGTGGTGGTGCTGCTCTTTGCCGCACCGGTCATCCTGCTGGCTACCGTCAGCCCGTTCGCCGTGCGCCTACGAATTCGGCAGGCCGAAGCCGGGGTTGCCGCCGCTGGGCGCACCGTCGGCACCATCTCGGCCCTCTCGACCCTTGGCTCGATTGTCGGCACCTTTCTCACCGTACTCGTCCTCATTCCCCTCATCGGCACCAGCGCGACCCTCTTCCTCTTCGCTGGTTTCCTGGTCGCCCTGGCGCTGCTTGGGCTGCGCGACTGGCGTGCGGCGGCAATGCTGCTCGCTGTTGGTGCCCTCTTCGCCGCCCACACGTTCGTGGCCGCTGGCGTGAAAAGCGCCGAATGTCGCGGCTGTAGGCTCTTGACCGAAACCGAGTCGGACTACAACTACATCCAGGTGGCGGATCAGCAGGTGGAGTATAGCGACGGCACGGTGGACCCACGGCGGGTGCTGATGCTCAACGAGGGGCAGGCCATCCACTCGATCTACCGGCTCAAGTATCGCCAGACGGGCGACCCGCTTGATTTGCTGACCGACGGTGGCCCCTGGGATTATTTCGTCGCCGCGCCCTACGTCTACGCAAATGTGCGCCCCAGCGACGTAACCAGTCTGGCCCTGCTGGGTTCGGCGGCGGGCAGCATCCCCAAACAGTTCCTGGCCCTTTACGGCCCTGACACCGTGATCGACGCGGTCGAGATCGATGCGGCGATCAGCGCCGCCGGTCGCCGCTACTTCGACATGGAAGATCAGAACCCGGCCTACCCCAACTACAAAACCTACGCGCAAGACGCCCGCTACTGGCTGGCGACCACGAACCGCACCTACGATGTGATCGGCATGGACGCCTACCATCAGCCCTACATCCCCTTTCACCTGACCACGGTCGAGTTTTTCCGCGAGGTGCGGGCGAAGCTCAACCCCCGAGGGGTGGCGGTGGTCAACGCGGGCCGACCCGCCAGCGGCGATGACCGGCTGGTCAACGCCCTGGCCTCGACGATGCGCGCCGTCTTCCCGCAGGTCTATATGATCGATACGCGCCGCTCGAACACGATCCTGGTTGGGGTGAATCAGCCGGTGGGCGATGGCGCGGCCAACTTCAGCGCCAACTACGCGGCGCTTGGGCAGGTGATCAAAGGCGACACGCACTACCGGGCGCTCTGGCTGGTGATGTACTGGGCGCTAGAGGAGGGCCGCTTTGGGCCGGTGCGCGAGTTCACCGCCGCGCAGGCGCGCTTCAACCCCTTCACCGACGACCTAGCGCCAGTCGAATCCCTGATTGACGGACTCATCCTGAACGAGGCAACGCGGCGCTAAGCCAACTGAGCGGGCCGCGCAGGGTGGTTGCAAAGTCGCCTTTTACCTCTCACCCCCGGCCCCTCTCCCTCAAGGGGAGAGGGGAGATTCGGCGTCAGGAAGCGTTCGACTCCCCCTCTCCCTGAGCGGGAGAGGGGGCTGGGGGGTGAGGGCTGGCGCGGCAACCGGACTTTGCAACCGCCATGCGGGCCGCGCAGGGTGGTTTGACAAGCCGCGCCGATTTATGTTACTGTTATATCGTTTCTTTAGAAGTTCCGCGCCTCACAATTTTGCGAGGCGCACCAGGGAGGCTCGGCTGTAGATGATTAGCGAATGGCTCCGTACGCACATACGTCCACAGAGCGCCGTTTCGCGTGGCGTTTCCATGTGGGCGTGCAGCGCGCACGTCGATGCCCGCCTCGGCGGGGTCGGCAAAAGCGCAGCGCTGAGGGCCATCCGCGCCGTCTCCTCTGCCAGCCACACTAGGTCGCTCGCGCTCTAGCCGGGGACACGCCCTTTCCCCCGTGCGAAGAGCCTTTGTACACTGTACAGATGGTTCTTGAAGGGGGTGGGTGTCGTGGGACAGCGCGTCCTCGTCCTTAACGCCAGCTACGAGCCGCTCCAGCTCATCTCGGTTCGGCGTGCCGTCATTTTGCTGTTGCAAGAGAAGGCCGAGCTGATTGAGGCTGCCGCCGCACAGTTGCGCGCACGGGCCATCAGCTTCAATGTGCCGCTGGTCATCCGACTGGTGCGCTACATCCGCATCCCTCGCAAGCTGAAGCTGCCCTGCTCGCGCCGGGGGGTCTTCGCCCGTGACCGTGAAACCTGTCAGTACTGTGGGCTTCAACCGGGTCGCCTCCATCTGACGATGGATCATGTCGTGCCGCGCTCACAGGGCGGCGCAACGACATGGGACAATGTGGTCACCGCGTGTCGCGAGTGTAACCACCGCAAGGGTGGGCGCACCCCCGAGCAGGCCAATATGCTGCTGTTGAGTACCCCACGCCAGCCGCAGTACTTGGCCTTTGCCCTCCTCGGTGAGCTTGAGCGCCACGACGTTTGGCGTAAATATGCCTTCGGCTAGGCGCGCCCTCGGGCGCTTCGGCGAGGACGCCGCCGCCAAACACCTTGCCACGCGAGGCTACACCCTCATCGCACGCAACTGGCGCTGTCCCATTGGCGAAATCGATCTGGTCGCCCGTCAGGGCGACCAGCTTGTGTTTGTCGAGGTCAAGACCCGCCGGCGTGGGCCGTGGCAGCCGGAGGAGAGCGTCGGCCCGGTCAAGGCCCGCCGCCTAGCGGCGTTGGCCTACACCTATTTGGAGCAGACAGGCGTGTCTGCTGAGACGCCCTGGCGCATTGATGTGATTGCCGTCGAAATCAATCCCGCCGGCCAGATCACGCGGCTTGAACAGATTGAGTATGCGGTTGCGGGAGACTGAAACAAGGTTTCAGGTGCCGGGTTTCAGGTTGCAGGCCGAACGCATCAGAACGCCATGCGCGTGCCGAAACGGTACAGCAGCTGCGAACCTCGTCTACGCGCCACCCTGCACCGGAGGCATGTCATGGTACAATCGCCCGGTGTCGGCGATGCACATATACCATGTGCATTGACTTTCATGGCGCTGTTTTGCTACACTTGAGGCCTCAACTATCTTGCAGCCCCTACCCCTAGAATGCGAGCGGATCGCGCTTGGCTACCCCAACCGTCATTGTCGGCCATCTGGCGCCGGATCTTGACTGTCTGGTCGCGATCTGGATCCTGGTGCGCTTTGGCGGTGCCGCCGATGCCAGCCTCGAATTCGTCCCAGCCGGACGTACGCTCCACGATCTGTCACCTGACGCTGACCCGACGATCATCCACGTTGATACCGGGGGCGGTCGCTTCGACCACCACCACACCACTGATGCGACCCTCAGTGCTGCCGAGCTTGTGCGCCGTGCGGTAGTCGCCGGTGACGAGGCGCTGTCCCGCATGGTCGAGCAGGTCACCCGGATTGACCATGCCGAGGCGGTTCACGGGCATCAGCCGATCTTCTTCAATATCACCGACCTGATTGCGGGCTACAACGCCCTCTTTCCCAACAAGCCCTTTCACGTCGCCCAGGCGATGCTGCCCAACCTTGACGCCTGGTATGAACACGAGCAGCGCGCGCTGCGCCTTGAGCGGGCCTTCAAGCGGCGCGTCGAGTTCCAGACCCGCTGGGGTTTGGGCATCGCTATGGCGAGCGACGACGGCGGCTCAAGCAAGCTGGCCTACAGCCACGGTGCCGTGCTGTACGCCTACCGCGACCGCCGAGGCTACATGGGCATCGCCGCGCAGCGCCGCTCGTGCGTTGACCTTGAGCTTGTCTACCACGACCTCAAGCGGGTTGATGAACAGGCCGACTGGTACCTTCATCCCGGCCACCGCCTGCTGCTCTGCGGCACCCCCAAGGCACCCCCTCGCGTTCCCTCCGCCCTCTCGCTCGATCAGCTCGTCGATGTGCTGAAGCGGCGGTGAGCGTGGGTGACGGGGAACCGGGGAACCGGGGAACCGGGGACAAGGAGACAAGGAGACAGGGGGACAGGGAGACAGGGAGACAAGGAGACAAGGCCGCTAAAATGTCCCCGTGTCCCCGTGTCCCCGTGTCCCCGTGTCCCCGTGTCCCCGTGTCCCCGGTTCCCCGTGTCCCCGTGTCCCCGGTTCCCCGTGTCCCCGTGTCCCCGTGTCCCTGTGTCCCCGTGTCCCCGTGTCCCCGTGTCCCCGTGTCCCCGTGTCCCCGTGTCCCCGTGTCCCCGTGTCCCCGTGTCCCGGTGTCCCAGTGTCCCAGTGACCC
>CAIWXH010000628.1 GCA_903916565.1 uncultured Oscillochloris sp.
CCCGGAGTCTATATCGCTCGCCGGGACGCTTCGCTTCGCTCAGCGTGACAATAGTTATGACAGTATTACTTTTGCGGTATTGCTTAAAATCTGCAATCTGCAATCTGCAATCCGCAATCCGCCTCACAGGTACTATTCAACTACTGTACCAATGGGGGAGTTCACAACAACGACGCGAGCATATATTATATACTCGTGCGCAATTGGACGTGACACAACACAGCATACACATGAGAGAAAGGGACAGACCCGTGGTCACACAACTGAATCGCCTCCCACCATCCGTCACCGCCGCAGACCGCGAGCTCCTGCGGGCCGTCCAGAGCCTTGGCGACTACCAGCCCGTCAACAGCAGCTACAGCATCGCCACCATGCAACAGCAAGAGGCAAGTCTGACTCAAGCAGAGCTCTCCATTGTTCGGTTGGAGGAGGAGCTGAAGCAAGCCCGCATTGTAGCCATCGAGACAGCCCACGCCCTGCACAGCACGGGTCTTGGTGTGAAAGAACAGGTGATTGCACAATACGGCCATGACTCGACGGCCATCGAGATCATCGGGCTAACCCGTAAGTCTGCGCATAAGCGCCCGACACGGCGCAAGGTGACGGCGTAGGGATGGTGGGGGTGGGGGAACGGAAACTATCACAAGTGATCTGTCACGCAGAGCGAACGGTTCTGCGTGACACCAATATCGCACTACCGCAAAACTTGCCCTGTCATGCTAAGGCATGTTTCAAAATGGGCACATTCAGCTTTACCGTCTTGCGATGAGGCGATGATGCGATGAGGCGATACGGAGCGCATCACCGCGTCATCGTTTCGTCGCTGAATTGTCACGCTGGTTTGAAACATGCCTAAGCGCCCGGCCCGTAAACGGGCGGGCTGGGGCTACGACGCCCGCTAAAGCGGGCTAACCTAGCCCGCTTTAAAGGTTTCATGTGCCAGGTTTCAGGTTTACCGTTCGTAGCGCGGGCTTCCAGCCTGCGGTGGTGATTCTGACCGCCTGGAAGGCGGCGCTACAGTCCATGCCTAACAAAGAATCTCCCTATGGGGGGGCAGGGCCGCGTGCGAATGCAGTGCGCCCGATTGCAGAAAATCCGCAAACCCTAGGGCTGATGATGAATGTAGACCGGCTCCGGCCCCGCTGTGAAGGTGTACTGCCCGTTGATGGTTGGCTCGACCATCGCTTCGCCCCCGGCACGCACGCGGGTTACGCTGGACGAACTGGTGTTCAGCGTGAGCTGAGTCGCTACGGGTGCCCAGACGACATCGACGACATCACTGGCCTTCGTAAAGCGCACCGCGTAGTTCTCGGGGCCAACCGATGCGGTCATATCGTCAAGGTAGATCGTGCCTGACCCACTGGCGCTGTCCGGGTCGTCATCGAGTACGATAGAAGTCAGGCGCACCGGGAAGTCCAGATGGCCGTTCTGAACGCTGCTGATTATGTCGTGTGGAACCTGGTCGCTCAGTGGGGTAGAAATAAAGTGCCAGCCACGCCAGCCCGCTGGCCCGAGACGAAACTGGAATACCTCGCCCTGGCTGTCGCGTAGCCAGACCTTGATCTGATGGGCGCTGCCGTCGCCGTAAACCCAGACGCCCAGTTTGCTTGTGCCGTTGGGAATGGCGATGGGCGATCTCGTTGTGAAAATGACGTAGTCGTTCCCGACACTCGGGAAGGTGTAGTCTAGCCGGGCGGCGCTGCCCCCGCTGTGGATTTGTTCGCTGCTGCGGGTGAGTGTGCCGTACTTCTGATCGCCAACCTGCCATTTGATTGACTGCTCGAAATCGAGGACGTTGCGCTGCTCCGCGAGATCAATCAGCGCCGCCGCGCCGGTGTTGGCGAGCTGCTGGTTGAGAACGTGAAACGCGGTGTAGGCTGGCTTGTTCAGCGCCGAGTCGTAGCTTACCTTGCTCGGGTCATAGCGCACGAGGCCGTAGAGATTATGGTCTGGCGCGTCGTTATCTTTCAGGCTGTACCAGATCGCCCGCTCGGCACCGGCGGCGCGTAGCAGCACCATGCTGCGTACCAGATAGTTCGCCTGGGTTGTTTCATCAACCGACGTTGCTGTCCGGTCGGCGGGGCTGGTTGCCCAGCCAAACTCGGTGGCCCAGATTGGTTTGGCCCCGAAGGAGTCGGCCAAACCCTGCACCGCGCCAATCCCGGCCACACCAATCTGTCCATCCTCTGGGCTATTGGGATCAGCGTAGGGGTTCAGCCCAATGATGTCGAAGGAATCCCAGGCTCCGTTGTCATAGATCTGGCGTAGAAAGTCAATCGCGGGCTGAGGCGAAACGAGACCACCTAGCAGCACCTGGGCGCTCGGGTCGGCGGCCTTGATGGCGGCGTAGGTGGCTTTCAGCAGAGCGGCGTAGGCGGCAGGATTGGGCTGGGGCGCCCAGTAGCTTGCGTCGTGCGGCTCGTTCCAGATCTGCCAGTAGTGAACGCGATCTTTGTAGCGCGTCACCACCGCTTCGGCGAAGGCCGCAAAGGTTTGCGGGTCAGGCGGGACGTTATCGGCGTTCTGTCCGTTAGCCCACGCCGGTATCGGCTGATCAAGGATGCCAATAATCTGTACCCCGCGCTGGCTGAGCAGATCCACGACCTTGTCGGTGAAGCCCCAGTTGAACTGGCCGGGAGCCTCTTCAATCCGCTTGAACTGAAAATCCTCGCGTGCCCAGCCAACCTCCAGCCCGGCCACCGCATCGACCGGAGCCGGGAGGCTCGCATATTCTGGGTGGCGGCTGGCAATGTTGCTGGCGATGCCGAAAGAACTGCCCGCCGTGGTCGGAGGTGTAGGCGGCGGGATGAACGACGGCGTATGCGGCAGCACCAGGTTCGCGGGGTCAACCGGACATTGGGCCACCTTGAAGAAGCAGGTGTCGCCCAGGATCAGGTTGGTGCCGACGGCGATGCTCGCTGACGTGGTGCTGCGCAACCCCTCGCCCAGCGCGTCACCGACAGCCGACACGCCCACCACGGCGGGCATGTAAAACGTACCCGTTGGCCCGCTGAGCCGCACCCGTGAGAAGGTGCCGCCATTAGGTAGGCGCTGGTCGCTATCGCGCACGAGCGACTCGGCTACATAGGCACCCGCAGGCAGATGATCGACCGCTGTCAGGAACTCGGCATCGGCATACACCTGCTCGTCCACAGCGGATGGAATCACCAGCACCCCCAGGTCGCTGGCCTGATCAGCGGGCCGCAGCGCCTGCGCCCCGCTGGCCGGAGCCGCCAGCACGCTGGCAGGGCAGCCGCGATAATCTGGCGGGCTTGCCGCGAGCGCGTGCGCGCACTGGTCGAGCGG
>CAIWXH010000629.1 GCA_903916565.1 uncultured Oscillochloris sp.
AGCTATGGCGCCGCAGAACGACGCCGCGCTGCTGCTTTAGGCTTTGCGAAGCCTGCCTTCGCAGGCTTGTTCAGGCCGCGCAGGCGGCCTTCGTACCCGTAGCCGGGGACTTCAGTCCCCCGGCAGGCGCGCAACAACCCCTGTAGGATTGCTATAGCTATGGCGCCGCAGAACGACGCCGCGCTGCTGCTTTAGGCATGGTTTCAGAACTGGCTAGTTCAACTTGATCGTTTGGTGTACCTCATCACAAAGATGCTTTGCGACTTTGCGGCTTTGCGCGAGATCTTCCCAGCAGTGTGTGGAGCCGCTAGAGACTGTAAAGTTGCGACGAACCTTATCTTAGCCCTCAAGCAGCAGCGCCTCTGGGTCTTCGATCAGCTCTTTGACGCGCACCAGGAAGCGCACGGCGGTGCCGCCGTCAATCAGGCGGTGGTCGTAGCTCAGGGCCAGGTACATCATCGGGCGCACGACAATCTGGCCCGCCACGACCACGGGCCGCTCCTCGATTTTATGCAGGCCAAGGATGCCGACCTGGGGCGTGTTCAGGATGGGCGTGGACATCAGCGAGCCGTAGACGCCGCCGTTGGTGAGCGTGAAGGTGCCGCCCTGAAGGTCGGCTAGGCCAAGGGTGCCGTCGCGGGCCTTCTTGGCGAGGTCGCCGATGGCCTGCTCAAGCTGGGCGAAGCTCTTGCGGTCGGCGTCACCCACCACCGGCACGACCAACCCCTCCTCGACGCCGACGGCGACCCCGATGTCGTAGTAGTGCTTCAGCACCACCTCGTCGCCCTGGATCTCGGCGTTGAGCAGCGGGTAGGCTTTCAGGGCGCCCACCAGCGCCTTCGTGAAGAACGACATAAAGCCCAGCCCAACCCCGAAGCGCTCCTTGAAGCTGTCCTTGCGGCGCTTCCGTAGCTCCATCACGGCGCTCATATCAACCTCGTTGAAGGTCGTGAGCATCGCCGCCGTCTGTTGGGCCTCGACCAGACGGCGCGCAATCGTCAGGCGGCGACGGCTGAGGCGCTGGCGCTCTTCGCGGCGTTCCGTTAGCGGCAGCGTGACCCCGATGGTGGCGGGCGCAGACGTGGTGCGTGGTGCAGCCGCTGGCGCAGACGCGGGCACCGGCGCAGGTGCCGGGACGCTGCTCGGCGCGGGTGGCGCGACGGTGGCGGTGGGTACGGCTGGTGCGCTCGCCGTGCGGAGCACATCGTCCTTGATGATGCGCCCGCCAGGGCCGCTGCCGCTCAGGCTGCGTACATCAACGCCATGCTCGGCGGCGACATTCAGCGCCGTGGGTGTAATGGCGACGGTTGCGCCGTTGGGCGGCGGTGCGGCGGCTGCCGGGGCGTCAGTCTGTGCGGGGGCTGGCGGGGTCGTGGTTGCCCCTGTCCCCGGCACAATCGTGCCGAGTACAGCGCCGATGCCGACGACGGCCCCTTCATCTTGCACAATCGTGCCGATGACGCCCGCCACATCCGAGGCGACCTCTAGGTTGACTTTATCGGTCTCAAGCTCGACCACCGGCTCGCCGGCTGCCACTGCCTCGCCTGTGCGCTTCAGCCAGCGCGCCACGGTCGCCTCAACAATTGATTCGCCAAGGGCGGGAACTTTGATCTCGTAGGGCATGCCTATCGCTCCTTTGTTAGGACACGGGGACACGGGGACACGGGGACAAGGAGACACGGGGACAAGAGGACACGGGGACACGGGGACACGGGGAGTCTGCCTTATCATCACATCCCCCCGTCCCCATGTCGCCCCATCCCCATGTCGCCCCATCCCCCCTTCCCCGTGTCTTGCGCTAACACTAGCCTGTCGCCACAACCGGCGCCCCCTGCGCCGCCTCGCGCAGGATGCGGGTCTGCGTGGCGAGGTGCAGACTGTTCACGCCCTCGGCGGGCGAGGCCGACTCGCTGCGGCCCACATAGGTCAGCGGGATGGCGGGGGCGAGCAGCGCACGCAGCCGTGGTGCCACATACGTCCACGCGCCCATATTCTGCGGCTCCTCTTGCAGCCAGATCACTTCCTGAAGCTGCGGGTAACGGGCGAGGGCGCGCAGCAGATCTTCTTCGGGGAAGGGGTAGAGCAGCTCAAGCCGCAGCAGATCGACGCTGCCGCCCGCCTTTTCAAGCTCGCCAGAGGCGAGGAGGTCAATGGCGACTTTGCCGCTGCACAGCACGAGGCGCGTCACTTCGTCAGGGTTTGGGCCGTCGGCGCCCAGGCCCAGCACCGGTTTGAATGGCCCGTCGGCCAAATCGGCCAGCGACGAGGCGGCGCGTGGGTTGCGAAGCAGGCTCTTCGGCGTCATCACCACCAACGGGCGCGGGTGCAGCGAGAGCGAGGCGGCCTGGTAGCGCAGCAGGTGGAAATATTGCGCCGCCGTAGTCGGGTGGGCCACGCGGAGATTGTCGGTCGCACAGAGCTGAAGGAAGCGCTCAAGGCGGGCCGACGAGTGTTCTGGCCCTTGGCCCTCGTGGCCGTGCGGCAAGAGCAGCACCAGCGCCGGGTCCACCGCCCACTTCGAGCGCCCCGCAACGATGAACTGGTCAATAATGACCTGCCCGCCGTTGGCAAAGTCGCCGAACTGCGCCTCCCACAGCACCATGGTGCCCGGAGCGTGGGTGCTGTAGCCATACTCGAAGGCCAGCACG
>CAIWXH010000630.1 GCA_903916565.1 uncultured Oscillochloris sp.
CTAGCCCCCACGGTGTATACTGCGGGCGGTCGCCACTAACCCTGGTGCGCCTACCTCCGGAGCATTGTGCTATGCATGCGAACCCGCTTGTGCGCCTGCTGACTGTCGCCCACCATGACCCTGATGTGCAGCGCCGCGCCCAACTGCTGGTAGTCGTCGATCTGATCGTCATCGGGTTTCTGGTGGTCGTGAGCCTGGTCTTGTTGTCCCAGCCCGCGCAGCACCGGGCGATTGCCGCGTTCTGGGTGATCATCGCTGGGCTGGTCGGCTCGCTATTCCTAGCCACACGTGCGCGGGTGACGCTTGCGGCCAGCCTGCTGCTCGTGCCGCTCTTAATCGGGCCGGTGGCGATTGTGGTTGTGCGGGGCAGCTTCATCGTAACTCTATTCTTCCTGGCGCTGTCGGTCTTTGTCGGCAGCCTGGTGCTGCGGCCCTGGCAGGTCTGGGCCGTCGGCCTGCTGGCCCTCGCGGGCTTGGGGCTGGTGCGAGTCAGCGTTGGGCCAAACGTCATTGATGGAACGCTCTACCCGAATCTGGTCTTGGGGCCAGCCTTCATGATCATTTTGGCGACCCTGTTTGGCTACCTGGGGGCGCGGGCCAGCGCTCACGCCCTTGACGTCAGCCATCATGCCCAGGAGGATGCCGACGCGGCCCGACGCAGCCTTGAGCAGAGCAACACGCTGCTGGAGAGCGAGGTGGCGCTACGCACTGCCGATCTGCAACGCGCCCTTGATGAGCTTGGCGCACGGACGGCGGCGCAAGCGCAGTTGCTGGCCGAGGTGACGGCGCAGAGTCAGGCGATCCACGAGATGAGCGTGCCGGTGCTGCCGGTTTCAGCGACGACCCTGGTCTTGCCGCTGATCGGCGCGCTTGATAGCGAACGGCTCGCTGCGATTCAGTCACGCGCTTTGGCCGCTGTCGCGGGCACGCAGGTGCGCCGAATGATCCTCGACATCACGGGGGTGACGGTCGTTGACACTCAGGTGGCCCGTGGGATCGTCGAGACGATTGCGGCCTTGCGGCTGCTTGGCGCCGAGGCCGTGCTGGTGGGCATCAGGCCCGAGGTCGCGCAGACTATCGTCGGCCTTGGCCTCCAGCTTGAAGGCGTTCGCACGGCGGCGACGCTTCAGGCAGCCTTGAGCTTCCGAGAAGCTTAGAGGATTCTGTCGCCCAGCCCTCACCCCCCTGCCCCCTCTCCCTGAGCGGGAGAGGGGGAGCCGAACGCTTCCTGTTGCGAAATCCCCCCTCTCCCCGTGAGGGAGAGGGGCAGGGGGTGAGGGGCAAAGGCCGGTGCAAGCTTGGTGAATGTGAAAGGTAGCGTTTAGACCTTCACCCCAAGCTCGGCGAGGCGCGCGGGCGTCGGGTCGCCGTTGGCGTCCCAGCCGTGGCGACCATAGTACTCGGCGAGCATGTCGGGGAGTTCGGGGAGGTGCCCGGCGGCGCGGCCCTCTTCCAGTGGCTCCTGGCGCCAGCGGGCGGGCAGCTCGTCGCGGGCGCCGTTGTCGGCGTAGCGGCGTGCGAAGAGCCGCTCAAGGGTGATGATGCGCTCGCCGATGCGGGCCATATCGGCGCCACCAAGCTGGGTGCCGGTGGCCGCCGTCGCGAGGGCGAGCAACTCGCCAGGGGAGACTTGGTAGCCCATCAGGCCGAGACGGCGGCACATGCCGGTCGCGTCAAGCATCGCGGCGAAGCGCTCGTGCCAGATCAGGCGCATCACCTTGCCCTTAACGGCCTGCGGCTGCGCTGGCTCGTCGGGCAGCCAGGCTGGCGGGTTAGGCACCAACTCCTCGTAGGTCATCGCGTAGCGATAATCGCCGCCAATGGGCGAGGTCGCCAGCGCCAGCGCGACCTCAGTGAGCGCACGCGGATCAAGAGCGGGCATCGCCAGCCCCTTCACCTGCGGCGCGAAGGCACCGCTGCCCCAGAAGATCTCCTGCATCTCGGCGACCCCAAGCGAGAGTACGTCGCGCTTCTCGTGGCGGGCGCCGAGGCGCTCGACGGCGGCGAAGACGGCCTGCTCGTCGCCCCACGTGAGCGTGGCCGCACGACTGGTCTGCTGGGACTGGCACTCCATCAGGAAGGCGACGGCAGCGCTGGTGGCGACAGGGTCAAGGCCGAGGCGCAGGCAGCGCCCGGCGAGGACGGTCAGAGCGTCGAGGCTGGTGATGCCGCAGCGGGCACCAAAGCCAGCGACAAGCTCAAGATCAGGCAGCGGCGCAGGCTCGCCGGGATGCTGTTGGGTGTCGAAGTAGCAGGGCATCGGGCAGCCGACACAGCCACGGTTGCCCGTGCGGCGCTGCTCCAGTTCCTCACGGGCGGTCGCAAGACCAGCGGGGAGGTCACCATCGAGGCCGTTGCGCCCGGTGAGTGCGCCCCACTCGACGGCGCGATCAAGGAAATAGGCGCTGCCCGCACGGCTGATGCCTGCAGCCAATTCGCTCGTCTCAACGCGACGGCGCACCACCTCGATGGCCGCCGCAAGACGGCGCTGGTCGGGGGCGACCAGGGTGGCGCCGTCGCGGATGGCGATGGCCTTAATCTTCTTGGCGCCCATAATCACGCCGGTGCCGGCAGGCTCAGCGATATAGCGCCCCTCGGCCACAATGCTCGCATAAGCGACCTCGGCCTCGCCAGCGGGGCCGATACAGGCGACCCGAATATCGTTGCCCAACTCGGCGCGAAGCGCCTCGGCGGTGGCGACCGTATCGCGACCGAGCAGATGATCCGCCGGGCGCAGGCGCACCTGATTGCCGTCAATCAGCAGATAGACCCAGCTCGGTGCTTGACCACGGATGACCACCACATCGTGGCCGGCCCGCCGCAACGCGGCGCCCCAATGCCCCTGTGCCCAGCTATAGCCGATTGCGCCAGTAAGCGGTGAGCGGGTGCCGACGACAAAGCCACCGGTGGCGAAAGCGTCGGTGCCCGCCAGCGGCCCAGCGGCGAAAATCAGCAGGTTCTCGGGGGCCATAGGCGGCGTCTCAGGCGGCAGATGGTGCCAGAGCAGCCAAGCCACGACACCGCGACCGCCTAGATAGTCACGCTCGACCGTCGCGGGCAGTTGCTGGCGCACGTGTCCGCGCTCCAGATCGATGGTGAGGGTACGCAAAGCCATAGTTGCGAGGGGGGGCTAGGAGCTAAGGGGCGGCCATGTCAGGCCCGCCGCGCCTACCTCCGCGAAACCAGTTTGGGGTCGCGCCGTACGCTGCCCCGTGCCCTATTATAACGGGTGCCAGTGACGATATGGTACAATTGCGCCGCATCCCTAACCAACCCCGTCTACGAAATCTATGTCCGTCAAGAAAGCCGACCCTCGCCGCTCGTCTGCCGCACAGGCGCGGGCCGCACGGCAGAGTGGGCGTCACCAGCAGGCGCTCGCGCTGCTGGGTGCCCTCGACTGTCTGCGCGGCGTGCCCCCTACCGAGCGGGATCGCCTCAACGAGCTGTGCGTCTTCCGCACGTTCCAAACGGGCGCCACGGTTCTCGGCCAGCACCGCCACGGAAGCTACCTCTTCCTCGTGCTGCGCGGCACCCTCCAACTGCGGCTGCGCGATAAAGATGGTCGCGAGGTGCTGATGGGCATTCTGGCACACGGCGACTGCTGCGGCGAGGGGCCGATCTTCGGCGATTTCTTTCGGCGCATGAGCGCCCTGGCCCAGAGCGACTGCCAACTGCTGCAAGTGCCTTTGGCCGAACTGCGGGCAAGCCTGGGCGCAATGCCGCAGCTCGCCACGGCCCTGCGCGAGGTCTACAAGCGACGGATGATCGAGTGTACGCTGGCCCGCGTGCCGCTGCTCGGCCAACTGGTGCCCGTGGAGCGCTTGGCCCTGGCGAACTTGCTCCAGCCAGTCCACATCGCCCGAGGCCAGTTGATTATGCGCCAGGGCGAACCGGGCGACGCGCTCTACCTGATCGAGACCGGCCAAGTGACGGTCGAACAGGGTGGGCAGACGCTCTCGACACTGGGCGAGGGCGACTTCTTTGGCGAAATCGCGCTGCTCACCAGCGGGCTGCACGGGGCCGATATTCGCGCCATTACGCCCACCGAGGTGCTGGCGCTGCCGGGGGATGACTTCCATCGCCTCATCGAGGGGCGGCCCGACCTTGAGGCGCAACTGCGCTTAGTGGTCGAGAAGCGCATCCGCAGCAACGCCGCCATGCGCGGCGACGAGACCAGGGCGGGCGCGCTGAAGCTGGCGGTCAGCAAGGGTCTGCTACGCGGCGGTCTGCTCCTCGCGCGCACGCCGAGCCTCTGCCCACCGGGGTGTCGCCTCTGCGAACAGTCCTGCGCCGACCGCCACGGTCACTCGCGCATGGCGCTGAATGGGGCCAGCATTGACCCCTTCGATGTGGTGGATGCCTGCCGCCAGTGCAGCGTGGGTGCCGAGTGTGTCGAGGTCTGCCCCGAGGACGCCTTCGAGCGCAGCGAGGCGGGCACGCTGGTGATCACCAATAAGTGTACCGGCTGTGGCGCGTGTGTCGAGGCATGCCCCTACGATGTCGTCGCCAGCGTGCCGCTGCCCGCCCCGCGCTCTGGTGGCCCACTCGTCACTTTGTTGCACGCTGCGACGCGGTGCCTAAAGGGCGTGCCGAGCATCCCGCTTGCGCCTGCCCGCCCCACCCACCGCGCCGACAAGTGCGACCTGTGCCAGGGCTTCGCTGCGTTGGCATGTCTCAGCCAATGCCCCACTGGCGCGCTGCGGCTCATCCCGGCTGAGGAGATTTTTCCGCTGTAGAGCCGCCCCGGCGGGGCGTCTGCTACAATGAAACCCCCAGGGTACGAGGAACATCCAGACGAGGTGCCAGATGAGCATCGAGACGACCGCCCCGCCCGAG
>CAIWXH010000631.1 GCA_903916565.1 uncultured Oscillochloris sp.
ATGACCGCACCCCGGAAAATGTATGCCTGTCGCGTGGTGTACAGCGCGACGTTATACAGATTCTTGGAGGCAAAGGCCGCCGCATCCAACGCCGCAAAGCGCGGGTCGGATCGGCTGATGCGGGTGTGTTCGACAAGCTGCATAGAAGGAGTGCTCAAACAGATGTACGCATAGGCACAGTATACCAGGAATGGCGCTTTTCCGCAATAGGACGCGATAAAACGCCATGAAACGTAATGGTTCTTATGAACGCAAACAATACCGCCACGCGCATGGGCCACCTCCAGACCGCGCTGACACAGGGCGATGCCGCAACGGTGAACATGGCTGCCCACGCCATCAAAGGTGCCAGCATGGCCTTTGGGGCAAATACGTTTTCGGCCCTCTGTAGCACCCTAGAGTCGCTCGGTCAGGCGGGCGATCTCGCTGGCGCCGCCGTCATATTTCCCCAAGCGCAGGCGGAGTATGAACGGGTGTGCGTGGAACTTCCGGCCATGCTCACGGGGATGCTGCCATGAACGATCAAGCCATCCAAGCCGCTTTTTTGCAACAACTCCCCGAGGATGTGCGGCAGCTTGAGCGCGCATGGAACGCCTTGCACACCTCGTCGGCGTGGGGCGAGGCCGACCGGGCTGGGATGATCCAGGCCACCCACCGCCTAGCGGGCGTGGCGCTGACCGTGGGCTACAGCCGGATCGGGCATGCCGCCCGTCAGGTTGAAACCTATCTCCACCGCCCAAATTTCGGTGATCGCTGCACATGCCAACAACTCGTCGCTGACTTATTCACCGCAATTGAGACGCGGGCGTACGATGGGGCGAGCGCACAAGCGCGCCAGGTTGGGCAAGCCCTGAAAAACGTGTCCTCGCTGCATGAAGCCCGCTCCAGCAGCCTGATCTATCTGATTGACGATGACCCGCTGCTGATTGACACGCTGGCGGCCCAGATGCGCTATTTTGGGTACAGCATCCAGACCTTCACCCGCCTGGATGCGTTGCACGCCGCGTTGCAGCACACGCTACCCGCCGCGATCTTGATGGACATCCTGTTCCCCAAAGGTGAACTGGCTGGAAGCGAGAGCATCCAGATGTTGCAAGGGGCCTATCACCAGCAACTCCCCGTTTTTTTCTCTCGGCGCGTGACGATGTCGCCACCCGGTTACACGCGATCAGGATTGGCGGCCAGCACTACTTTGTGAAGCCGGTGGATATCGGGGCGCTGGTGGATGCGTTGGATAAAGTCATTGTGGTGGTCGAGCCGGAACCATTTCGCGTGTTGATCGTGGATGATGTGGAGGTGCAGGCTAAAGTCAATGCGATGCACCTGGCCCGGGCGGACATTCATGCGCGCATGCTCACCAACCCCTTGGCGATTGTCCAGACCCTTGAAGAGTTCCTGCCTGACCTGCTGCTGCTCGATCTGTACATGCCTGAATGCACAGGGCTGGAGCTGGCGCAGGTCATTCGGCAGATCAAGACCTTTGTCAGCTTGCCCATCGTCTATCTCTCGGCTGAAACCGACCGCGAAAAACAGCTTGTTGCCGTGGGGTTGGGTGGTGACGATTTTTTGACCAAGCCGATCAAGCCTGAGCATCTGATTTCGGCGGTCACGTCGCGCATCAAACGGTACCGCGAGATGCGGAGCTTGATGCTGTGCGACAGCCTCACGGGTTTGTATAACCACACCAGCATCCGCGAACGGCTGGGGCAAGAGCTTGCCCGCGCAGCGCGGAACAAGCAGCCCCTGGCGCTGGCGATGATTGATCTTGACCATTTCAAAAAGGTGAATGACACCTACGGCCACGCAACGGGCGACCGGGTGCTGAAGGCGCTCACCCATCTGTTCACCCGCCGCCTGCGCCAAAGTGATGTGATTGGTCGCTATGGCGGCGAGGAGTTTACCCTCATTCTGCCGAATACCACCGGGGACGTCGCGTTGCAGGTGGTTGACGAGCTGCGCGAGGCGTTTTCTCAGGTGCTGCATAGCTGTGAGGGGCAGAGCTTCTGCCTGACCTTTAGCTGTGGGGTGGCGACCTTCCCGAAGCAACCGTCGCTCGCCACCCTGAGCGAAGCGGCGGATCAGGCGATGTACAGCGCCAAACGCCAGGGGCGCAATCAGGTGGTGCTGGCAGAGTAAGCTCCTAGTACACGGCGGCGGACATGCGCGGCAGGTTTTGTACCACGAAGCGCACGAAGGTCACGAAGACCGAACCGTTGCTGCTGCGCTCCGTGCCGTACGAGAATCAGCGCGCAACCCGAGCTGGACAAGACGCTGCACGCGGCAGAGCGGGTATAATCGGCGCATGGCATCACCACGCCCCGCGACCCTGGCGCTGTTCGCCCCCTGGCTGTTCGTGCTGCTTTGGAGTACGGGCTTTATCGGCGCTCGCTTCGGGCTACCCTCCATCGAGCCGTTCACCTTCCTGTGTTTCCGCTTCGCCCTCGCCTCGGCGCTGCTGGCGGGGCTGGCCCTGGTCAAGCGTGCGCCCTGGCCGGTTGGTGGCGCGGCCCTGCGCCATATCGCCGTGGCGGGGCTGCTGCTCCACGCGGGCTACCTCGGCGGGGTCTTCTTCGCCATTGACCGGGGCATGCCCGCCGGGCTGAGCGCCCTGATCGTCAGCCTCCAGCCCATCCTTACGGCGGTGCTCGCCCAGCGCCTCATGGGCGAGCATGTGAGCAGGCGCCAGTGGCTCGGTCTGGCCCTCGGCCTCGTCGGCGTGGTGCTCGTCGTCGGCGAGAAGTTTCTCGCCCCAGGAGCAGGGCCGCCCCCGGTGACTGTCGCCAGCCTGAGCGCCGTCGTGGTGGCGCTCGTCAGCACGACCCTTGGCACGATCTACCAGAAGCGCCACGGCGCACACATGCCGCTCTTGAGCGGCACCGCCCTGCAGTACGTCGCGGCGGGGGTGGTGATGGTGCCGCTCGCGCTGGGCTTCGAGACGCAGACGATTAGCTGGGGGCCACCGTTGATCTTCGCGCTGCTCTGGCTGGTCTTTGCCCTTTCGATTGGGGCGATCCTGCTCCTGATGCTCCTGCTGCGCCTCAACTCGACCGCGCGCGTCGCCAGCCTCTTCTACTTGGTGCCGCCCGCCACAGCGGTGGAAGCCTACCTAATCTTTGGTGAGCGCCTCGGGCCGCTGGCGATCCTCGGCCTGGTGATTGCCACTGGTGGGGTCGGCCTTGTCGTCGTGCAGCGGTAGGCTGTGCGATCATCAAATTCCGCTGCGTTGCAACGGGGGCCGCGTATGCTCCACACGACTGGTGCCCGACTCGCTGCCGCAATGCTCGGCTACTTCGCCTTTTTGATTGTGCTGCTCACGCTGGATCCGTTTTATTTCGAGCTACCCGCGCAGATCCAGATCGACCTGCGCGTCCGTCCCAGCGACATTATCGAGAACGTGATTCTGTTCCTTCCACTTGGGTTCCTCTATCGCCTGACGGGCGGCAGCCGTCGCGGTGCGATCATCCTCGGGGCGGCGCTCAGCCTCGGCGTTGAGACGGCGCAGCTCTTCGTCCCGGTACGCACCACTTCCCCCATGGACTTCATGTCTAATACGCTGGGCGCGTGGCTGGGCGCGTGGCTCCATGATCGGCTGGCGGCACGCATCGCCATGACCCCGACGATGGTTGGTCGGCTGGCGCTCGAAACGCCGCTGATGGGCCTACTGTACATGCTGGTACCGCTGTTGTGGATGAACACGCTCGCCCTGAACGTTATGTCAAACCGCTGGGTGCTGACCGTCCTGCTTGGCGTGTGTGGGGCGATCATCCTCAGCGACATCTACCGCGAGTGGGAAGGGCACGTGGGGATCTGGTCAACGGGGCGCGTGGCCCTCGCCGCAGCGGTGTGGTTCCTCCTCGGATCGGGGCCGCGCCTCTTGCGCCCCATGCCGACTGTGCCGATCACGATTGGGGTGGCGCTGCTCACCGCGATTCTCGCCACGCTCCCGTGGCACGCAAAGAAACGCCGGTTCGAGCGAATCACGCTCAGCCGGGTGCTCCCGGGCCTCATGCTCTATATCTTCCTGGTGGCACTCTGGCCGCTCGTACGGCCACTTACCCCGTGGCACGGAACCCTCGGCATGACCGACCACATCGAGGCCGTGAACACGCGCTACCCGGCGCCGCTGCTTGAGTATCTGGCGGCCTTCACCGTGTTTGGGTATGTCATCGCTGAGTGGCGCGGTCGCGCCGAGGTGCCTCTGGCGCGGGATGTTCCACGGTTGTTGCTGGTGGCCTTGGGCAGTGCGCTCGCGCTGGAGCTACTCATCGGCTTTCAGGCGGGGCATGGTGCCAGTCTCACTCGGCTGATCTTGGTGGTTGGCGGCGCACTCTTTGGGGGCAGCATCTACCATCTCCAGCGCGATCACGTGCGTTTTTTGGTCAAGACCCCGGCTGTGCGCGGGCCTCGCTCCTCCAAGCCGTAACACAGCACCGCCGTATCACCCTAGTACCGCTTTCTGGAAGTCCCTGTCGGGTTGTGCGGTGATTGTCGTCAGGCACGGAGCGCAGCCGCACGCGGTTCGGCCTTCGTGACCTTCGTGA
>CAIWXH010000632.1 GCA_903916565.1 uncultured Oscillochloris sp.
ACCAGCGGCAGCAGCAGCGCGGCCACGAGGCTCCGGCGCGTCAGATCGTCGAGCGCCTCATGGGGAGCCGGAAGCGGGAGGGGCCAGCGCAGGGCGGCGCGGGCCATCGTATGGCGCAGCGTGGTGACGGCAAGGTCATCGGGCGTCTCTGCCAACGGTTGCTTCGCCTCAGCCTCGGCCAGCCGACGTAGCAGCGCGAGGTAATCGGCAAGACGGCGCTGGTGTTCCTTGTGCGTATAGGTGTAGTTCACCGTCACCGTACCGGGATTGTCACCAACGACGGGGCCGTAGATCGTCGCCTGTCCGCCGATGGTCACACCGCCCTTCTGCACATCGCCGCCCACCACGTCGCCCATCGTTACCGCGCCAAACGAATTGTCACTGCCGAAGCCGACCAGCGCAGCGAGGCGGGCGATCTGCTCAGGGGATAGCCCCACCGTGTGCTGCGCGAAGGCAGCGCGGGCCGTGGCCTCATCGACCTGTGCGCGTAGGGTACGCAGTTCGGCAGCCAGAGTGGTGAGTTCATTGTCGGTCATCGGCGTATGCCCTTCCCAAAAAATCCGCGATCCGCGCCTACGGCGCTCTCGGGCCAAACCCTCACCGTACCCAGGCACAAAACGCTTTACACACGGGCAGGAGATCAGAACGCAGAAAGCAGGAATCAGAAGGCAGAAATCAGCACATTAGCGCGAGCGAGGGGCCAAACACACCCGAACACCGTAGCCGTAGTTGCCGCCGCCGGCGTCAGGATGGTAGCGGACCCGCGCCCCGCAGCGAACATTTGTACTGTTACTTCCGTAGCCACCACCCCGTAACGGCACATCGTACTTGCCAATTGTAAAGTCTTTCACTAGGGCACCGCTCTGGGCTGGATAGCCCTCATAGCTGCTCGCCGTCCACTCCCAGACATTGCCAGCCATATCCATCGCCCCACAGGCCGCTGCGCCAGCGGGGCAGCAGCCCACCGGCGCGGGGCGATCCAGCTTGCTTGCATCATAGATCGCCCGCTCGGGCGTCGGCTCCTCGTCGCCCCACGGGTAGGGCTGGCGCTGCATCTGCGCGTCGTAGGCCGCTGCCACCTCCCACTCGGCCTCGGTCGGCAGGCGCACCACGTAACCCTCGGGAAGCGCCGTCGTGAGTTGCTCGTTGAGCCAAGCACAATAGGCCGTCGCCTCATACCATGTGGTGCCGATCACCGGTTGGTTGATGCCGCTGTAGTTCGGATTGTTCCAGCCCCACGGCTCGGTGCGTGTCCGCTTCCACTGCCACCCTTCGGGCGTCCACCAGCGCTCAGCGTTGGCAGCGTAGCCCTCGACGACGAAGGGCGCGTACTGGGCCACGGTGATGGGGAAGCGAGCCAGCCAGAAGGGCTGAAGCGCGGACTGCGCCCCACGGTTCATCAACCGGCGGGCCACGCCCTGGAGTTTGTCAACGATACCTTCCTCGCCATCTGCCGCAGCGGGCCAGCCGCCGATCTGGTAGCGCCCGCCAGGCACGTAGCAAAGGTAGCCGGTCGGATTGCCGAAACGCGCATTCCGCTGTGCCAACTCGCTCTGCCACTGGACGACATTCACGGGGAAGCGCGGGTC
>CAIWXH010000633.1 GCA_903916565.1 uncultured Oscillochloris sp.
ATCGTCACCTATAGCAATCCTCTTGGGGTTGTTGTGTGGAGTCAAGGCTTTAGCCGGATAAGGCCGCCTAAAGGCTCGACTCCTTTTCATAACCAATTTAGGATTGCTATATTGCCAGGAACATCCGCATACCACGAGTCGGACGCTCCACCCCATCCTGCGGGAACAGTGGGATGTGATTGTCTGCATGGGCTACCTCAATCAGGTGCGCGCCGCCCTCGGCGTCGGCTATGTTCCCCCGCCCCAGGAAAAAAAACGGTAGATTCCGGCGTGGAACCGGAGCCGGTCTGGCAGGACGGCGCGGGCAGCCTGCTGGTGTTGGCCGCCGCCCACGAGACGGGCCTGATCACCACGGTGCAGACCGCACTCCCCACCGCCGCGCCAACGACGCACCTCGGGCGGATGGGGCAGGCCACCCTGCGTGCGCTGCTGCTGACCCTCCTCTTTCTCCCCGTCGTGGGCATGCGTCGTACGTGGGATCTCCGTAGCGACAGCGGTGATGCCCTCGCCCTGCTCACCGGACGCGGTTGGGCCTATGGCTATCGGCACGTCGAGCGCTTCCTGGCGGGACTCGCCCACGCCGGTGCCGCTGCCGACCTCACCGATGCGCTGGCCCGCTGGACCACGCAACTCTGGCACCCCACCCCCACGGAATCAACCGCACCCGCTTATCACTACATTGATGGTCACCGCACGCCGGTCTACGCGGATGACCGCATTCCGCGTGGATTGATTGGACGTACCGGGGTGATCGAAGGCTGCCGGGCACTCGTCTTGCTCCATGATTCCCAGGGACATCCGCTGCTGGCCACCACGCATCGCGGCGACCCGCATCTGACGATTGGCCTGCCTCAGATCCTGGCCCGCTACGCGGCGGCGACCGGGGATCGGCGCATCGGTCATGTGGTGGTCGACCGTGAGGGCATGGGCGGCGACTTCCTGTCCGGCCTGGTCACGGCGGGCTGCACCGTGGTCACCCTGCTGCGCGCCGACCCGTACGACGGCATTGCCTCGTTCACCGAGGTGGGAGTCTTTGTGCCGCTGGTACGGGATCGGCATGGGAAGGTCGTGCGCGAGGTCGCGCCCGCAGATGTGCGCTGTCCATCCCCAGTCGTCCCGGTGAAACCCTGTCCCTGCGGGTCGCGCTCATCCGCGACCTGCGCTGTCAGGTTCCCGATCCCGCCGCCGCGAACGCCCGCGACGACCCGGATGACCCCGACTGGCTCCCGCCGCGTCGGCGCTGGCTGGCAGGATTGGTGCCCGATGCACAGCACGGGAAGGAGTGGGCCTGGGTCGCCACGCCGATGCCGGCCGCACCGACCCAGGCCACGCTCATTCCGATTGTGACCACGGCGGCAACCTGCGATGCGGTTGCCTTGGCAGAGGCGTACACCGCCCGCTGGCCGCAGCAGGAGAATATCATTCGCGACTTCCTCATCCCGCTGGGCATCGACACCAAATTCCCGTTGCTGAGGCGCGAGACCCTGCAGGCGAGCAGCGGGCCAGCGATACACTGGTTGGTCTCCGGGAAGCAGACGGAGTCGCCCTGGGCGGCGGCGGGTGCGGCGCGGTGAAGAGCAGCAGGGCGATGATGAGGGTGAGGGCGCGGGATCGTCGCATGGTGGTATGTCCTTTAGCCGAGAGCCGAGAGCCAGGCATCGGCAGCGGGGTCATGGTCGGCTACGGGCGCGGCGACCAGCGAGCGATAGGGAGGCGCTGTGCTGCGCGGGGGCCGCGACGTCCGCGCCCGCGATGGTGGCGCACAGCAGGGCGAAGGCCAGGGCGACGCGGGGTAGCTGGGCGATCATTATTGCTCCAGCAGATAGCCCGCGCCCGCCAGCCAGGCGGAGTCGCGCCCGCTGCCGCAGCCCACGTCGGCGGTGAGGCTGTCGGGGTGGAAGAAGGCGCGGATCAGCTCCTGGGTGCGGGCGGGCATCATCGTCCGGTGCCCGGCGGCGATGCGGGCGGCGTGGGCGTTGTAGGCGCGGATCGTCTCGGCATCCATTGGGTTTCTCTGTCTCGGCTACCTCACATGCATGTGGTGCTACGCCTGCGATCAGCAATCGTCGTGCAGGGCGGGGGCCGTGTGTCCCCATACCAGCGTCCCGTTGAGCTGAAGATCGCGCCGTCGGTTCGCATACGGATCGCCTACGCGCGGAAGAACACGATCATATCGAGGTCGCCGGGGGAGTGGCCGAGCGCCGTGAGTAGGGCAGCGGCCTCACTGCGGTGCTGGGTGCCGTGGTTGGCCATATGGGCGAAGATCTGCCAGCGCGGGGTGCGCTGGTCAATGCCACGGGTGGTCTGGTAGGCCAGATCCTCCGCCAGCGTGGGGGCGTCGAGGGTGGCGATCACGTTGCGCAGCGTGGCGATCTCGTCTGCCCAGCGGGCGCGGATAGTGTCCAATGTCGGGAAGGCAGCGGGGTCGAGCATCGCCGGGGGGGACGTGCCCTCCAGGCGCGAGCGCCACACATAGTCGGCGCTGAGGGCGTGGACGAGGATCTGACGTAGGCTGCCGAGTCCGGCCAGCGGGGTCGCGTCCAGGGCTGGTGGGTCAAGCTGGGCGGCGGTGTTGAGGACACGCAGGGTGGCCCACTCGTGGTAGGCGAAGAGCGTGCGCAGGTAGTCGGGGCTGATCACGGCGTCTCCTTTGGGGAAGACACTGCTCGTGCTTCAGCCAGCCCCGTCGCCTGCGCCGCTGCGGTGTAGGCGTCGAGGCTGGCCTGATCCCAGAGGACGAGGCGCACCAGGCGCAGGCTGCCGGGGCTTGTGAGGAACTGCCGCACCGTGCCCAGCGCCACGCTGCTGGCGTCGGCCACGGGGTAGCCGAAGATGCCGGTGCTGATGCTGGGGAAGGCGACGCTGGCGAGGCCGTGCTGGGCGGCTACCTCCAGGCTGCTGCGGTAGGCGCCGGCGAGCAGCGCGGCGGAGCCTGCGAGGTCGGCGCGGCGGTAGACCGGGCCGACGGCGTGGATGATATGGCGGGCGGGCAGGGCGAAGCCGGGGGTGATGCGGGCCTCGCCGGTGGGGCAGGGCGCGAGCGGGCGGCAGGCGGCGGCGAGCCGACGATGCCCGGCGGCGGCGAAGATCGCGCCGCAGACGCCGCCTCCAGCGGCGAGGCGCTCGTTGGCCGCGTTGACGATAGCGTCGGTGGTCTGGGCGACGATGTCGCCCCGGATAAGCTCCAGGGCGGCGGGGCCGATGGGGTAGCGGGGCATAGGTGGTTTCCTGGGCGGAGCTGAGAACCGATCATCTGTCGCCACTGTAGCAGGGGGGGCGAGGGGACGCAAGGGGCGGCGAGAAGCCCTGAACATCGTTCAGGGCATGATGTCGTAGTCCTCGGCGGAGGCATCCCAGTCCATTTCGGACAGAGCCTCAGCGAACAGCGCGTGGATGTCGGCGGGGATGGCAGCGGTGAACCAGCAGAGCGTAAGCTGCGACTCGTAGTCAGGGTCATTGACACGCTGGACAGCCCGGGGCGAGCGGAAGCTGGCGACCCAGCGGTAGGGCGGCAACGCGGGCGCGCCGTCATCGATGACGACGAAGGGCGCAGGGATGCCCAATGCGTATGGTACGCTGGAAGCAAGGCGCTCGCGGATGTGCTGGCTCACCAGTGCCGGGGAACCCTCCAGGACACCCTCATAGGTTGGGGTGAGCAGTAG
>CAIWXH010000634.1 GCA_903916565.1 uncultured Oscillochloris sp.
CGATATGAGCATTCTGACCCTGGCGGTGCTGCCCCGTGAGCATGAGCGCGGGGTGCGGCGCCTGTTCACCACCCTGCCGTTCGAGGGGCCGACCTGGCCCACCCCTGACCCACGCGATGCCGATGGGGCCAACGCCTGAGCATAAGCAGCCGTGCCTGATGAGCCGACGATCCGCTGATTCAGCATACCGCACCGCCCGCGAGCGCGTGGCTGCACGCCGGGGCGACCCTGTCCCGCCACGCACCCCCCGGCGCCGACGCGGCTGTACCACCTTTACGCTGGTTGCTGGCGTGGCCGCGCTTGTGGTGCTGCTGGCGCTGACGGCGGCGGTGCGCTGGGCCGGTGGCACGCTTAGTGCCCTGGAACAGGCCGATCCCCGGCGTGCCCAGACGACGGTTGCGGTCGCCCCGGCTGATCTACCGACCAGCCTGCGCGCACCCTTTAATGTGCTGCTGATCGGCGTAGACCGCCGGGGTACCCCCGAGGATGGCGTGCGCTCCGATACGCTCATCCTTGTGCATATCGAGCCGAGCGGGGGCTGGGTGGGCATGCTCGCCATCCCCCGCGACAGTATGGTGCAGGTGCCGCACCAGGGCTTGCAGAAGGTGAATACGGCCTACGCCTACGGCTTCAACAACGCCGTCGAACTCTACGGGGCCAATACGACGCCCGAGGCCGGGGGTGGCGCGCTGGCGGCGGAAACCGTTGAGGGCTTCCTGAACCTCAAGGTTGACTACATCGCCCAGATCGACTTTCGCGGCTTCCAGCGCGTGGTTAATACCATCGGCGGGATCAGCGTTGATGTTGAGCGCCCGCTGCTCGATCCGGCCTACCCCACTGATGATTACGGCTACGAGCGCATCTACATCCCCGCCGGGCTGCAGGTGATGGACGGCGCGACGGCTTTACGCTTCGCCCGCTCGCGCCATAGCTCAAGCGACTTCGACCGCTCGGCGCGTCAGCAGCAGGTGCTCCGCGCCATCCTCGCCGCCGTACGCGCACGCGGTCTGCTCAGCCAAGCGGCCCTGCTGCCCGACCTGGCCCGCGACCTGGAGGCCAGCGTCAGCACGACCCTGCCATTGAGCGACCTGGCAACTCTGCGCGGCTTGGCTGCTTTGGCCCAGGGGCTTGATCTGCGCCGCATCGTCAGCCTCAGCCTTAACCCCAGCGATGTGCGCGTGGTCGCCGAGGCAGGCTCGGATATTTACTGGGAGCCGACGGATGTGGCGGCGCAGGTGGCGCGGCTGCTGGCTGGCCCCCAGGCGGTCGCCGATCTGGCGCGGGTGCAGGTGCTGAATGGGTCGGGGGTGCGCGGGCTGGCCGGGCGCATCCGCGAGCGCCTCGCCGCCCAGGGCTTTACGCTGAACGCCCCCGCCGATGCGCTTGGCTCCGCCGCGCAGACTCAGCTTATTGACTACACGGGGCGCCCCGAGACGCTGCGCCGCCTCGCCGATACGCTTGGCCTTGACCCCGGCCACGTCTACTCGACGCCCCCCGCTGACGCGCCGCCCGCCCCCTTCCAGAGCGACATCGTCCTGCTGGTTGGCACCGACTACCAGCCCGCCTGGGTCGGCGAGTAGCGACGCCCCGCCGGGGCGTCTTTGCAACGTCACCTTTTGCCCCTCACCCCCGGCCCCTCTCCCTCACGGGGAGAGGGGAGATTCCGCAGTAGGATGCTAGTCGGCTCCCCCTCTCCCGCTCAGGGAGAGGGGGCAGGGGGGGTGAGGGCTGGCGCGGCAACGCGACATTCCCACCCGCCCCACACACACCGCACGCCGGTTTGACACGCGCCTAGCGCGCTTGTAGAATGGCGCAACGCAGGCGTGCTATGAACAGTTGAGAAGTTGGGCGCGCAGTTACGCTGACGCGCCCGTTGCGTTGTGGCCTTTTTCCCCTACCACCGCTGGTAGGTAACAGTTAGGGACTGGGAATGCCAGCAAAGCTCAAGGCGCCCAAGGTGGGCGCGACGGTGGCAAGCGCGGCCACCCCAAATGGCCTCACCGCCCTCGGCGAAGGCCGCCGCCGGGTCGTGGTCGAGCGCGTCACGCCCGAGATCGACGCGGGGCGCTACCCGATCAAGCGTGTGGTCGGCGAGCCGGTGGTCGTCGAGTGCGACGCCTTCGCCGACGGCCACGATACGCTCGCTTGCGCCGTGCGCTACCGTGGCCCCCACGACCGCCAGTGGCGCGAGGCCCCGATGCTGCCCGTGATCAATGACCGCTGGCGCGGTCAGTTCGTCGTCGAGTCCGTCGGCCCCTACAGCTACACCGTCGTCGCCTGGATGGATCGCTTCGCCACCTGGGAGCATCAACTCCACAAACGTGTCGCAGCGGCGCAGGACGTGGCGGTCGATCTGCTGATTGGCGCCGCCCTCGTCGCTGAAGCTGCCGCCGCCGCTGCCCCCGGCGACGACGGCACCACCCTGCGCGAGTTCGAACTGGCCCTGCGCGCCGGTGAGGCCGAGGCGGGTTTCACGCCCGAACTGGCCCGCCTGATGCACCTGCATCTGCCGCGCCGCTACGCCACCAGCTACGAGTGCGAGCTGAAGGTGACGGTTGACCGCCCCTTGGCCCGCTTTTCAGCTTGGTACGAACTGTTTCCGCGCTCGACCGCTAATGAGCCGGGGCGTCACGGCACCTTCCGCGATGTGATCGCCCGCCTGCCCTACATCGCCCAGATGGGCTTCGATATCCTCTACCTGACGCCGATCCACCCGATTGGGCAGACCTTCCGTAAGGGTAAGGATAACAGCGTCACCGCCGAACCCGGCGAGCCAGGTAGCCCATACGCCATCGGTGGCCCCGAGGGCGGGCATACGGCGATTCACCCCGAGCTTGGCACGCTTGAGGATTTCCGCGCCCTGGTGCATGCCGCC
>CAIWXH010000635.1 GCA_903916565.1 uncultured Oscillochloris sp.
CCAGCACGACGGGCACCCGCGCCATATTTACCGGCGCGTGCCAACTGGTGCCCAGCCCCACCCCTTGGTGAGCCGCAAGGAGCATGACGGCGCGTTGTACAGCCTGGCCTGGATTGAGGACGACGAGTAGACAAAGCGAGGGCGAAACAATGATGAAGCTGGGGCTGGCCCCGATTGTGCTGCAACCAATGCGCCGGGCGCGGGGGCTGCCAACCGAAGGTCAGCGGGTCGAGGTCAGCGTGTGTAACGAGCTTGAATTGTGGCAGGGCGCTCGGCGCGTGCAGTATCGGATCGGCGACGTCTTTGAGGGCACGGTGACGGCAGTTGTGGACAACGAACTGCTCGATCTGCTCACCGACAGTGGAGAACGGGTTCGTATCTACGCTCGCGAGGCCGCGTTTGAGATCGAGACCTTGGCGTAGCCTACAAAGCCCAGTCAGGTGCAGCATCTGACTGGTTTCGCACCAAAACCGTATACCCGTTGGCCAAGGTGCCCACAAACCCCTCAGCGAGCAGCGCTGAGGGGTTTTCATATCCTATAGATATGATATTCATTCCAAAAGGATCATGTATTGAGGCTTGAAGAAGTCAAAAAGTCCAAATATACTGGCAACAGAGTTGGATGAATGATCCAAGGCGGGAACAACGGGCAGACACGCTGATCCCAGTGGACACGTAAGCTCAGATCGATGCGTGGGGTATGGTGCCTCATGCAAAGCTTTTAATGCTAGGGGTATGTCGATGATGACAGCAAGCGCTAACGTTCAGGCCGGGTCGGTGTCGTTCGAGGATATGGGTGCTGATCTCCACGCGCTGTACAGCGGCACCACCGATGCCATCACGCTAGAGACGCTGGCCGTAGACCTTCAGGCGCTCTATGGAAGCACGACGCTGCCGATCAGCCGGAACGACCTGCTTGCTGAGGTGCGTGAGCTGTACGGTGATGCCAAGGTTTCGTGGGCCGACTTCAGCACGGACTTCGAGGCGCTCTACACCACGCACGCCGTCTAGGCGCACCAAACGTTCTTCAAGCCTGCATCTGCCGGTCGTCAGAACCTCTGACGACCGGCATTTAGATTGACGCCCCACAGCGGCGCTGCTATAATCGCCCCGTTCCGCAACCAGAAGCATCTTCTCGGAGGTTCGCGCATCATGGGGTATTTCACGACGGCCGCACCGCAGTTCGGCCCCCTCGGCTGGATCTTCTTCCTTGGGCAGATCCTTGGCGCGGGCGCCGGTGCCTACCTCTACTTCGTACACACCGAGCGGAACCCGGCCCGTCAGACCTTTCTGCGCCAGGTTGGCATTGCGCTGCTGATCCTTGGTGTGATCGGCGTGCTGATGGGTGCCGTGCGGCTAGCCAATCTTCCCACCTTGAACCAGCACCTCTGGTTCTGGCTTCAGGGTGTGATCGAGCTCGGCGTCGCTGGCTACATCGTCTTCTACATCCGCAACGTGCTGCCCGAGCTTGAGCGCAGCGCTGCCTCGTCGGTACGCAGCGGCAAAGCCAACACCGCCAGGGCCGCACGCGCAACGAACGGCGGCAACCCGGCCCCCGCGACCCCGCGCCCCGTCCCCGTCACGAGCCGCCGCGATGCCCGCCGTGACCGCAAGCGTAAGGCCAAGTAGGTTCTCACGCTAGACAAGGTTTCAGGTTTCAGGCCGAGCGCAGCAGCAAGCGACGCACGGGCCAGAACGGTACCGCTCGTCACCTCAGTGCAAGCTTTCACGCAAAGCTTGCACTTTTGCGTTGCTGCGGGCCGGAAGAGGACTGGTATCATACCAAGGCACAGCAAGCAGCAAAGGGAGCATTCTATGCACAAAGGCCCAAGCGCAAACTGGATCGAGGTCTTTCCTGGGGTGCGCCGCCATCGCTTAGTCGCCACCAACCAGACCTATCAGATGGAGGTGCGCCTGGCGACGGGCAGCCAGGTGCCGCTTCATACGCACCCGCATGAGCAGATCACCTACGTTGTGCATGGCCGCCTCCGCTGTCAAGTCGGCGACGAGACGTTCGAGGTCGGCCCAGGCGAGGCGGCGCTGATGCCAAGTGATACGCCCCACGCGCTCTGGACGCTGGAGGCGGCGCTGGTGATCGATACGTTTGTCCCAGCGCGGGCCGACTATCTGGTGGCCGATGGCGACTGAGGCGGGGCCACTTGGGGCCACAAACGACCTGCTACAAAGGAGCGTATGCGTCCCCTCAACATCCTGGTCGGCTTTGCCCGACCCCACACTGTGCTTGCCACCACGGTGCAGGTGGTGACCATCCTGCTCATCGTCGCCGGATGGCGAGCCTTCACGCCCGAGGCGGTCGGCCTAGCGGCCCTGACGCTCGTCACATGTCTCGCCCTGAACCTGTACGTGGTGGGCCTAAACCAACTGACGGATGTGCCGATTGATCTGGTGAACAAGCCCTGGCTGCCGGTGGCGGCGGGCACCCTGAGTCCACGCGGCGGGCAACGCCTCGTGCTGGGCGCGGCAGTCCTGGCGCTTGGCCTCGCCGCCCTCGCTGGCCCGTACCTGCTGCTCACCGTGACGCTGATTATGCTCATCGGTTCGCTCTACTCGCTGCCGCCAACCCGCCTCAAGCGCTTCCCCGTGGCAGCGGCGGTGAGCATCGCCATCGCCCGTGGCGTGATCGCCAACTTGGGCCTAGCCCTGCACTACCAGCAGCGCCTGGGCAGCGATTTTCCGCTGCTGACTCTGGCCGTGCTGATTGTGTTCTTCTTCGGCTTTGGCTTGGTGATCGCGATCTACAAAGATTTGCCCGACGACGCGGGTGATCGCATGTATCAGATCGAGACCTTCACGACGCGGCTAGGTGTGCGCCGGGCGCTGAATATTGGACGCGCCGTGCTGACGGTCTGTTACGCGCTGCCGATTGGCCTGGCGCTGTTCGGGCTGCCACGCGGCGCGGCGATTTTTCTGCTGGTGAGCCACGCGCTGATTGTGGTGGCGTTCTGGGTGGCGAGCGCTCGCACGAATCTGAAAGAGCAGCGCTCGATCACCAGCTTCTATATGTTTCTCTGGGCGCTCTTCTACACCGAGTTTGCGGTGCTGAGCATCTACGCGCTAAGCGGGAGTGTGGCGTGAGCGCGGGCGGCGCGTTGGCCCGCGTGGCCGACTTCGTGGCCTTGGGTCGCCCCCTGCACCTTGGGGGGCCGGCGATCTTCTATGGGCTGGGCGCAGCGGCGGCCCACTACCTCGGCGCACCGTTCGACTGGGGGCGCCTGGTCGGTGGCCTGCTGACGGTGGCGGCAGCCCAACTGATGAATCACTACAGCAACGATTTTTTCGACCTGGCGGCTGATCAGGCCAACCGCACGCCGACCCGTTGGTCGGGCGGCAGCCGCGTGCTGGCCGATGGCCGTCTGCCGCCGCAGGTCGCCCTGTGGGCCGCGCTAGGGTTCGGGGCGGTGGCCCTGGGGCTGGCCGTCGCGGTGTCACTGAACGCACCGGCTCCGGGCGCAAACCTGGGGCTGCTGCTCTTCGCCATTGCGCTGGCCTGGGTCTACAGCGGGCCACCGCTCTACCTGCACCGGCGTGCCCTGGGCGAACTGGTCGGCGCGCTGGTGGTGCCGGGGCTGACCACCCTCGTCGGCTACCAGCTTCAGGCAGGCAGCTTGAGTGCGCTGGCGCTGCTGCTGGTCGCGCCCTTGTGCCTGATGCAGTTCGTGATGCTGGTGGCGGTGAGCTTCCCCGATGCGGCGGGCGACGCGGCGGCGGGCAAGGTGACCCTGGTGGTGCTGCTGGGGGCGCACGTGGCGGCGCGGCTCTGTCTGGTGGCGCTGGGGCTGGCCTACGCGGGGCTGCCGCTGCTGGGGCTGGCGGGCGTGCCGTGGCCGGTGGCACTGGTGCCGCTTGGCGCAGCGCCAATTGCCGTGTGGCTGGCGGCGCGGCTGGCCGGTGGGGCGTGGGCTGACCCAGACGCCTGGGAGGGGCTGGGCTTCTGGAGCATCGGGCTGCTGGTGGCCTCGGCGGGGCTGATGCTAGGGGCGTTTACGCTTGTGCTGCGGTAGAACAAAGTTCGTGGAGGCTGGAAGCGCTTGCTCATGCGCTCGGCCTGAAACCTGAAACCCGGCCCCTGAAACCTAGTCTAGCAACGCAAAAGGAGGGGCGCGTGGCCCCTCCCCTTAGTCTCCCAACCGCGTAGCTACTCCTGGGCTGACGGATGATCGTCGAGGTATTTGAGCGCGTCGGTGACGGTCTCAATCTTCTCGGCCTCTTCGTCGCTAATCTCGATGCCGAACTCTTCCTCAATGGACATGATCAGCTCGACCAGGTCGAGCGAGTCAGCGTTGAGGTCTTTGGCGAAATGGGCACCGGGGACGATCAGAGTCTCGTCAACACCGAGCTGCTCAGCGATAATCTTCTTCAGGCGCTCTTCAACCTCGGGCGATGCCATGGGGATAGTTCCCTTTCTACAGGAGGTCGTGTCCAGAACGATAGCGGCTCACGACGGTACCAAGGACTCCATTCACAAATCGGCTAGAATTATCACTGCCGAACTGCTTAGCCAGTTCAACGGCCTCGTTAATCACCGCCTTAATGGGGGTTTTCTCAAGGTCATCGATCAGGAGTTCAAAGAGGGCGAGGCGCAGGATGGCCTTATCAATCCCAGGCATCTGGGTGATCGGCCAGTTCGGCGCGGCCTCCTCGATAATACGATCAAGATAGGTGCGATGCTCCCACACGCCAAAGACCAAGCGATGCAGAAAGCGCTCACCGTCAGCGACGAGCGGCTCATCCTCGTCGCGGCGCGCATAGACCGCATCAATGGCGTGGTCGGTGGCATCCACCTCAAAGAGGATCTGAAGCGCCGTGATACGCACTCGGTGTCGCAGACTACCCACGGAGATCCTTCCTGGCGCGGGGCGGGTGTGCGCCCATCAGCGGGCATCTTGCCGCCCGAGTGTGCCGGTGCCAGTTGTTAAGCAGCGCTTCAACCTTCAACGCTAGCGGTCGGATTCTAACGAGTGTGCGCGAGAAGCTTAGACTAGGGCGGCGGCCCGCTCGTCCTTCCACTTGTGCAGCAACTCGGCGACGTAGCCCGTGTGATGCTGGGCGGCGCGGAAGGTCGGGTCATCAATCAGCGCGAGCTGGAACGGGATCGTGGTTTTGATCCCGGTGATGATACACTCGTGGAGCGCACGGCGCATCCGGTTCAGCGCATCGTCGCGGCTCTCGCCGAAGGTGATGATTTTCGCCAGCAGTGAGTCGTAGTTTCTGGGTGGCGTGTAGCCCGCATACAGGTGCGAGTCGACTCGTACGCCCAAACCACCCGGCGGCAGATAGAACTCGACCTCGCCCGCTGCGGGCAGAAAATCGCGCTCAGGATCCTCCGCGTTGATCCGACACTCAACCGCATGCCGCGCCATTCTAATCTCTTTCTGTTGGAGCGTCAAGCGTTCACCGGAGGCGATCAGTAACTGCCAGCGCACCAGATCGACGCCGGTGACCTGTTCGGTCACGGGGTGCTCGACTTGAATGCGCGTGTTCATCTCAATAAAGTAATAGTTGCCCGCCTGATCCATCAGGAACTCAAGCGTGCCCGCGTTGACGTAGCCAATCGAGTTGATGCCGCGCAGCGCATCGCGGCCCATCCGCTCGCGCAGTTCGGGGCCGACGACGGGCGAAGGCGCCTCTTCGAGAATTTTCTGGTGGCGGCGCTGGGCCGAGCAGTCGCGCTCGCCAAGGTGGATTGCATGGCCGTGGCTATCGGCAAGCACCTGAATCTCGACGTGGCGCACCTTCACCAGATATTTTTCGAGCAGCAGATCGCCCCGCCCAAAAGCCGCCTCGGCCTCGGCGCGCGCCATCGGGAACGCCCGCACCAGCTCATTCTCGTCGTTGGCGACCCGCATCCCGCGCCCGCCGCCGCCCGCCGAGGGCTTGAGTAGCACCGGGTAGCCAATCTGGCGGGCAATCTCCAGCGCCTCCTCAGCGCTCTTGAGTTCGCCTTCGGAGCCAGGGACGGTGGGGACGCCAGCGGCGCGCATTGTCTGCCGCCCAAGCACTTTATCGCCCATCAGGCGCATCGTCTCGGCGGTGGGGCCGATGAACTGAAGCTTACAATCGGTACACATCTCGGCAAAGTACGGGTTCTCGGAGAGAAAGCCGTAGCCGGGATGCACCCCGTCGCAGCCGGTAATGATGGCGGCGCTGATCAGGGCAGGCGGGCTGAGGTACGAGCGAGCGGGCGGGGGCGGCCCGATGCAGACCGCCTCGTCGGCCAGCCGCACGGCCAGCGAGTCGCGGTCGGCCTCGCTGAAGGCGACCACGGTCTTAATGCCCAGTTCCTGACAGGCGCGCACAATGCGAACGGCGATCTCGCCACGGTTGGCAACGAGGACTTTTTTCAGCATACAATCGCTCTGCGGAGGGCATACGCCGCGCCCGCTATTGCATCACCATCCCACCATCAATGGTGAAGGTCTGCCCCGTGATGTAGGCAGCGGCGTCGGAGGCCAAAAAAGTGACGAGGTTGGCAACTTCATTGGGCTGACCGAGACGCGCCAGCGGAATGCTCGCCAGGATCGCCTTGCGCGTCTCCTCGCCAAGCACGCCGGTCATCTCCGTCTCGATAAAGCCGGGGGCGACCGCGTTGACCGTGACATTGCGTGCGGCCATCTCACGGGCGGTGGCGCGGGTGAAACCGATGATGCCGGCCTTGGCGGCAGCGTAGTTGGCCTGCCCCGCGTTGCCGGTAATCCCGACCACCGAAGCGATGTTGATAATTCGCCCGCCGCGCTGCTTGCTCATCTGGCGCAGCACGGCCCGCGTGCAGAGGAAAACGCCGCGCAAATTGGTGTTGACCACCTGGTCGAAATCCTCGTCCTTCATCCGCATCAGCAGCGTGTCGCGGGTAATGCCCGCGTTGTTGACGAGAATGTCGAGCCGACCGTAGGTGGCGATGGTCGTCTTGACCAGCCCCTCAACCGCAGTGCCATCAGCGACATCGGCCTGGACGGCGGTCACCTGACCATCGGCAGCCTGAATCGCCGCCACCGTCTCGGCGGCGGCGGCGGCGTTGCCGCGATAGTTGATCACCACACGCGCGCCAGCCGCCGCCAGACTCTGCGCGATGGCCCGCCCAATCCCGCGCCCACCACCCGTCACCAGCGCCACGCGGCCCGTCAGGTCAAGCTTCATGGTTCACGCCTCAGCAATATCAAACAGAGTCTGGCCGTCAATCAGCACGAGGTTCTTGCGATC
>CAIWXH010000636.1 GCA_903916565.1 uncultured Oscillochloris sp.
GCCGACTACGACCGCGCCGCCGTCATCAGTCTCTTTCAGGAGCTTGAGATCGGGGCCAGCTCAAATCTGCTGAAGAAGCTGCCGCCGCTGCCCGGTGAACGCGGGGCTGTTCCGCCGGAGGCTAGGGCGAACCTTGGCGGGCGTCCCGCTGGGAACGTGGCGCAGCACGATCTGTTTGGCGCAACGCTACCCGCCAGCCTGGGCGCCGGGGTGGAAGGTTCAGCCGACACGCGACAACTGGCGCTCTTTGATCTGCCCGCCAGCGCGGCGGTCGCCACGGTGATGCCCGGTGGCCCCGCTTTGGGTGAGTATGTCGCAATCACCAGCGCGGCGGCGCTGGAAGCGCTGGTGGCGCAACTGCGTGCGGCGCCGGGGTTCGCCTTCGACACCGAAAGCACGGGTTTGCGCCCGCTCGACAGCGAGCTGGTGGGCATCTCGGTCGCGCACACCCCCGGTGCTGCCGCGTACATTCCGCTGGGCCACACAACCGGCGAACAGTTGCCCCGCGAGGTAGTGCTTGATGCGCTGCGGCCACTCTTTGAGGACGAGACGCGGCCCAAGTACGCCCACAACGCCAAGTTCGATCTGGAAATGCTGCTGGGCGCGGGCATCCGTGTGCGGGGGCTAACCTTCGACACGATGGTCGCCGCCGCGCTGCTTGGCAAGCAGCGCCTGGGGCTGAAAGATCTGGCCTTCTACGAGCTGAAGCTGCCGACGACGCTGGCCCCGATTGAGACGCTGATTGGGCGGGGGCGCAAGCAGGTCAGTTTTGACCAGGTGCCGCTGGCGCTGGCGACACCATACGCCGCCGCTGACGCCGACATGACGCTGCGGCTGAAAGAAGTGCTGGAGCCGCAGCTACGTCAGTTCGAGCAGATCCACGCGCTCTTTACGCGCCTGGAAATGCCGCTGGTGCAGGTGCTGGTGGACATGGAGCAGGCGGGCATCACGCTTGACAAGGGCTACATCGAAGGGCTGGGCGGGCGACTGGCCGAGCGCATCGCCGAGGCCGAGGACGCGATCTACGCGGCGGCGGGGCAGCGCTTCAACATCAACTCGGGCCAACAGCTCAACGGGATATTGTTCGACAGCGGGAATTTCGGCCTCGACCCGAAAGCGCTGGGCCTGAGCAAACTGAAGAGCGGCGGCTACTCAATCACCGCCGAGGTGCTTGAGCAGATCGCCCCGGTCGCGCCGATTGCCGAGCGCATCCTGCGCTACCGGCAACTCAGCAAGCTGAAAAGCACCTACGTAGACGCGCTGCCCGCCCTGGTCAGCCCGAAGACCGGGCGTGTGCATACCTCGTACAACCAAGTTGGGGCGGCGACGGGGCGATTGTCGTCTGACACGCCAAATTTGCAAAATATCCCGGTACGCACCGAGGAGGGCCGCGAGATTCGGCGCGGCTTTGTGGCCGCGCCAGGGCATCAGTTCGTCGCCGCCGACTACTCGCAGATTGAGCTGCGCGTGCTGGCGCACTACACCCGCGACCCGGCGCTGATTGACACCTTCGCGCAGGGCGGCGACATTCACGCGGCGACGGCGGCGCGGCTTTTTGGTGTCGCCGAGGGCGAGGTGGATAAGAGTCAGCGGCGCATTGCAAAAATGACCGTGTTCGGGATTATCTACGGCATCAGCGCCTTCGGTTTGGCGCAGCGCCTGGGGCTGGATCGCCCGACCGCGCAGGGGCTGATTGACGGCGTGTTCCAGAGCTTCCCCGGTCTCAAGCACTACATTGACGCGACGCTACAGCAGGCCCGCGAGCAGGGCTACGTCAGCACGCTCTTCGGGCGGCGCCGCGCCTTCCCCGAGCTAATGGGCGACGACCGTGGCCCCCGCGCTCAGGCGGCGATGCGCGAGGCGATTAACGCGCCTATTCAGGGCACCGCCGCCGACATCATGAAGATCGCGATGGTCAATGTGCATCGGGCGCTGCACGAGCGCGGCATCTCCACGCGGGTGCTGCTTCAGGTTCACGACGAGCTGATCCTCGAAGCTCCCGATGCGGAGGTCGCGGCGGCGACGGCACTGGTGCGCGAAGTGATGGAAAGCGCCTACCCTGATCTGGGCGTGAGCTTGGGTGTTGAGGTTGAGACCGGCCCCAATTGGGCGGAGATGCACTGAGCCCATAGCTCACAAGTTAAGGTTTCGCCAAGGTGGTCAAGCGGCGTTCCTTCGCCCGCCGGGGGGCTGAAGCCCCCGGCTCTGCGTTGACGAAGCCTGCCTTCGCAGGCTCCGCGAGGCCGCGTAGGCGGCCTTCGTCCCCCGTAGCCCGTGGCTTTAGCCACCGGGCGGGCGGGTTTGCGAACGGTTTGGGCCTTGACAACGCGGCGAAATCCTTAACTTGTGAGCAATGCACTGAGACAAGGTTTCAGGTGTCGGGTTTCAGGTTTCAGGCCAAACGCAGCAGCAAGCCCTGCGCGTGCCCAAGCTGTAAAGTAGCCATGAACCTTGCCTAAGGAGTATGCAGGCTTTGACCCATAGAGATGATGCAGCGCCCGTCAGCGGGACAGAACAGCGCCCGCCGACCTTCTCGGTGGTGGCGCCGGTTTTTAATGAAGAGGGGCTGGTCGAGGAGTTTTGTCGGCGCACCGCCGCGACCCTTGAGGCGCTCGGCGAGCCATTCGAGCTGGTGCTGGTCAACGATGGCAGCCGCGACCGCTCGCTTGAACTGATGCACGCCGCGCACGCCGCCGACCCACGGGTGAAGATCCTCAGCTTCTCGCGCAACTTCGGGCATCAGTTGGCGATCACCGCCGGGGCCGACTACGCCAGCGGCCAAGCCGTCGTGGTGATCGACTCAGATCTGCAAGACCCGCCCGAGGTCATTCCTACGCTGATCGCCAAATGGCGTGAGGGCTACGATGTGGTCTATGCCGTGCGCGCCGAGCGCGAGGGCGAGACGTGGTTCAAGACCGCCACGGCGTCGGCTTTCTACCGGCTGATCAATCGCATCACCAACGTTGATATTCCGGTTGACGCGGGCGACTTTCGGCTGATGGATCGCAGGGTGGTCGAGGCGCTGGGGCGTATTCGTGAACACCACCGTTTTATGCGCGGGCTGTCGGTGTGGGTGGGCTTCAAGAGCACCGGCGTGCCCTATAAGCGCCACGCCCGCAAGGTGGGCAGCACCAAATACCCGCTTCGCAAGATGCTCAAATTCGCCCTTGATGGCATCACCAGCTTCTCGTACCTGCCGCTGCAACTGGCGACCTATCTGGGCTTTGGCGTCGCCAGCCTGAGCTTGCTCTTTATCGTGGTGGTGATCGCGATGCGGCTCTTTAGCTCGCTGGCCGGGAATGCCGCCTTTTACGGGCAAGCCTCGACATTGGCGGCGACGCTGTTCATCGGCGCGGTGCAGCTAATCTCGATTGGCATTATTGGCGAGTATGTGGGCCGGATCTACGATGAGGTGAAGGCGCGCCCGCTGTACATTGTGGCCGATGCGGTCGGCTTCGACGAGACGCAGCGCCAGCACGCCGAGCAGCGCGACCGGCGTCGTGCGTAAGCTGAGGTTTCGGAAGGGGCGACTTTACGTTATAGTCTCGGGCAACCCTCACCCCCCTGCCCCCTCTCCCTGAACGGGAGAGGGGGAGCCGAACCTATGCTGTTGCGGAATCTCCCCTCTCCCGCTCAGGGAGAGGGGCCGGGGGTGAGGGCGGTTCGGCTACAGACGGTAAAGCCGCCACGAACCTTGCCTACCGATTACGAGTTGTGCGCTATGTTCGCTGCTACCCGCCCCGCCCGCAGCCTTGCCATCTTCCTGGCGCTGCTGCTGTGCATCGCCACGCTGCCGACTGCGCCCACGACGGCGCAGACATCTGCGGCTGCCTTTAGCAGCACGCCCAGTGCGCTTGATCTGACCGTCGCGCTTGGCGCGACCGCTGAGGCGGCGATTCAGATCCAGAATACGAGCGCCGCCCCGCTGACGCCCAAGCTCTACGAGGCGTTTGTCCCTGGCACCCGGCCCGCTGCCAGCCCGCTGTTGCCGGTCACGACGAGCCGCCCCGCGCAGGCCGGGACGCTGGTTGACCCCGCCATTGCGCGGGTGCAGGCCGCCGATCCGCTGGGCCAGGCTGCGTTTCTGGTCTTTATGGACGGGCAGGCCGACCTTTCGGCGGCGTATGCGATGACGAACTGGGCCGAGCGCGGCCAGTACGTCTACACCACGCTGAAGAGCTACGCCGAAACCAGCCAGCGGGCGGTGCGGGCGACGCTTGAAGCGCGTGGCCTGAGCTACACGCCGCTCTGGATTGTGAACGCGCTGGCGGTGCGCGGCGACGCGACCGACGTGGCGGCGCTTGCCACGCAGGCGCACGTGGCCGAACTGCGGATGAGCCGGGTCGCGCAGCTTGAGGCACCGCCTGCAAGCGTGCCCGCTCAGACTAGCCCCGCCGCGTGCGTTGCTGGGGCCGATAATGCCTGCTGGAACATCGCCAAAATCGGTGCCAATCGCGTCTGGGCCGATTTTGGCGTGCTTGGCGAGGGCATCACCGTCGCCAGCCTCGATAGCGGCGTGCGCTTCGACCACCCGGCCCTGCTGAGTCAGTACCGTGGCAGCAGCGCGGGCGGCATCAGCCACGACTACAACTGGTACGACCCCTATCGCAGCCAACCAACACCCGTCGATTCAGGCAACCACGGCACGCATACAATGGGCCTGA
>CAIWXH010000637.1 GCA_903916565.1 uncultured Oscillochloris sp.
CGCAAGCGGGCGGCGGGTGAATGCCGACATCAACGCAGCCTATAACCAGATAGCGAACGTAGCGCCTGATGCCTTCGGGCCAGGGCGTAGGGGCTGTGGAGTGCAGCCTGGCAGGATTGCCCTGCCGAACCGGAAGGTAGCTTCATAAAACGCTAGGCTTTTGGATACTATCGCGTGTGCCACATGTTGAGAACTTATGATGAACCGCAGCCTCCGCGTCAGCCTGACCTTGCTCCTGATCGCCCTCAGCCTAAGCCCTGCCCTCGCCGTCGGGACTACCCTGGGCTGGGGGATCTTCCAGCACGAGCGTGTCCACGTGGTTGATCTTGAGCGCCAGATTACCAACCAGGCCGCCGAGCAGATGACCACGTACATCGGGGGCGCTGAGGCCGAACTGCACACGTTGATCCAGAACCCTGCGCTCCGCAGCGTTGACCCGGCCACCCGCGAGATTGCACTGAGTTCGACTATCTTCTACCGTGGCACCTTCGACGAGCTTGCCATCCTCGATCAGGCGGGCGTCGAGCGTACCCACGTCTCGCGCATCGGTGCGGTTGCCCCTGACAACCTGCTCAATCACCGTGCCGATGCGATCTTCACCGAGCCGATGCGCTTGGGGAAGCCCTACTACGCTGGCTTCGAGAACAGCAAGCTGAATGGCGAGCCGCTCCTCTGGATGGCGGTGCCGACCCTCGACCTCCAGAGCAGCAGCCCGAACGGCGTGCTGCTTGCCAAAGTCCGTCTGCGCCAAGTGTTTGACCAGATCACCAGCCTGCACTTTGGCCCCAACAGCACCGTGATGCTGATTGACGCCGAGGGGCGCCTGATTGCCCACCCTGACATGGCGAACTTCGCCAACACCACGCCGCCGCCCGCCGCCGCCGCCGGCCTCGCCACTGGGCTTACCGGCGAACCCGTGATCCAGGTACGGCACTCTGTCAGCATCGGCAACCTCAACCTGTCCATCGCCGCCGAGCAGCTTTTGGACGCCGCCGATGCAAATATGCGCCAGTCGCTTGCCACGGCGGCCATACTCCTTGTGTGTATTGTGGGGATCGCTGCCGCCTTCGCGCTCATCGCCGTGAACCGCATTGTTCGCCCGATTATCGTGCTCGCCGCTGCCACCAAGCGCATTAGCGCCGGTGACACCAGCGGTCAGGTCGCGCTCACCCGCCGCGACGAGCTTGGCGCCCTCCAGCACGACTTCAACCAGATGGTCGAGAACCTGCGCGCCCAACACGCCGCGATCAGCGAGCGCACCGAGGAGCTTCAGACGAGCCTTGATCGCCAGCGCGACCTGCTTGAGACGGTCGCCCAGCTCTCATCGCCGCTGCTGCCGGTCTGGGATGGGGTCGTGGTGCTGCCCATTGTGGGCCACGTTGATGCCCAGCGCGGTGCCGCCCTGACTAGCGCCCTGATCGAGGGGGTGGCCCACCGCCGTGCCAGGGTCGCCATTCTCGATGTCACCGGCCTCGCTACGATGAACGACGAGGTGGTCGGCATCCTGCTGCGCGCCGCGCAGGCCATCGAGTTGCTCGGCACCCACGCGATGCTCGCCGGGGTCTCGGCGGCCTTTGCCCAGCGCATCGTCGCAAACCCCGTGGATCTCAGCACCCTCGAAAGCTACCGCGACCTCCAGAGCGCCATCGAGCGCGCCATCACGCGCATGAATGGCTAGGTATCGCAGTCCTCCAGAGGTTGTTTCGCGCCCGCCCGGTGGCTGAAGCCACGGGCTACGGGGAATGCAGGCCGCCTACGCGGCCTGCATCAGCCTGCGAAGACAGGCTTCGCAGATCAAGAGCCGGGGGCTTCAGCCCCCCGGCTGCGAATCTAAACGGGTGCCCACAGGGGCACCCGTTTAGATTCGCGACAGCTTCAGCTTGGCTCGCTCAGCCAGCCGCCGCCCGCTCCAACGCGATCAGGTCGGCCATCTCGGCATCAAAGGCGGCGGAGATCACCTCGGGGTCGGGGATGAGAGTCACATCGACCAGCACGCCCACCTGCACCCCGCCGGCGTAGCTGAAGATGCTCACCCCCATGCCGATCCCAGCCGCCTCGGGCACCCAGAACATCACCCGGCGCACCGGCTTGCCCGCGAGCGTGTTGGGCTTGCGTGGGCCGGGCACATTGGTGACCACCAGGGTCGCCATACGGCACAGCGCGTCGACTAGCGTGCGCTCGATACCGACCGGCATTGCGCCAAGCATCCCGACAAAGCTGTAGCTGATGTGGGCCTCGGGCGAGGCTTTGATGGCGGCCATTTCGTGGTGCAGTTGGGCCATGCGCTCGACCTGATCCTCGACGGCGAGCGGCAGCGTCACGTAGACCAACCCAAAGTGATTGCCGCCGTCGGATTTCGCCCCAGGCGGCAGCAGGTTCACCGGCACCATCGCCCGCACGCCGTGCGTGCTGACGGGTTCCCCCCGCGCCAGCAGGTAGCGCCGCAGCGCACCGGCCACCGCCGTCAAAATCACGTCATTGACCGTCCCGCCCAAGACCCTGCTTATGGCCTTGACCGTAGCCAACGGCACAGGCTTCGACCAGGCGACACGCTTGGTCACGCTCAGCGGCCCCTTGAAGATGCTCGGCGCGTCGGGGCCCAGCAGGGCCAGTTTGCTCAGCACCGCCACGCCACCACTCAGCAAGTTTATGGCCCGCTCAGGGTTACTGAATAACTTCAGCCCCTCGGTCAGCAGCGCATCGGTCGAGCGGATCATCGTGCCAAGGCCGTCGAAGGCGTAGTCGAGCAGCCCAGCGGGCCGCGTGGTGTGGACTGGCGCAAGCGCGGTCGTCGGCGCCGAGTCGACCAGACTATTGAACACCTGCACCAGCGCCACGCCATCGGCGAGACAATGATGCACGCGCAGCACCAACGCGCAGCCCTCGCCGTAGCGCTCGACCAAATAGAGTTGCCAGAGTGGCCTAGACGGGTCGAGCGGCATACTGATCAGGGCGCTCAGCATCTCGCGCAGCGCCGCATCATCGCCTGCGCCGGGTAGGCCAATGCGATGCAAGTGCGCCTCAAGCGAAAAGGACGGATCGTCTTCCCAACAGGGCGTGTTGCTTTGGGTGCCGGTCACCCGCTGCGCGAAGCGAGTGAAGCGGAGCAAGCGCTGCGTGACCATCTCGTGCACACGCTGAAACTCGATTGGCTCATCAAACGTCAGGGCGATGGTGATCACCATCGGGTTGGTCGGCACATCCATCCGTAGCCATGCCGCATCAACACCGGTGAGCGGAGTTCGGGTCTGCTGAGAGGGCCACATCAATGAATCTCCTCACGTTGGAGCTGCACCTTGCGCTGCGATCCGCGCTGGCTCAAACCCACCAGGGTTCGCGCGGTCAGGTCACGGGCCTGCCGGAGCACGCTGGCCCACACTGGCTCGCGCACGCCCTTGGCCATTTTCGGTAGACG
>CAIWXH010000638.1 GCA_903916565.1 uncultured Oscillochloris sp.
AACGGGCGCATCACGCTTCACCACCAAGATGGACATCATCCGTCCTGCCATCCGCCAGTTTCTGACCGACCCCAGCGCGGTCTTGGCTGGCTTCCCGCAGGCTGGAATGGCGCACAAGCGGGCAACTGCGTAAGTCCTACCCCTGTAGGATTGATACGCGCCGCTACTGCTTGGTGATCGCCTTCGCGGGCGCGGCCTTGCTTTCAGGCAGCTTGCCGCCGGGGCTGAGCTTCGCCAGTTCGCGCTCTAGCGTGACGACCTTCGTCTCCAACTCTTGGTTGCGGGCGGTGAGGGCGGCGCGCTCTTTGGCGTCGCGGCGCAGGCGCAGGCTACGCTGGGCGGCGCCCCAGATGCCCACGAGCCACATCAGCGCCGCGCCGAGGATGATCGCCCCAATCACCAGCAGCGAGACCGAGATTTGCTCGGTGGTGAGGTTCAGAAATTTGATCTGCACGGTCTGCGTATTTTGCCCTGCGAAGATCACTAGGCCCACGGCCAGTGCAGCGAGCACGACGCCGATGACCGCACGGATGATAGGTTGCATTTGGTTCTCTCAGGCTAGGTTTTAGTGGTCAGGTTTCAGTGGTCAGCCAGTTCAGTTCGATACGTCGCAGCGTACCGCCATCGTGCGGCGTTGCGGCGTTGCGGCGTTCGGCCTGAAACCTGAAACCCGACACCTGAACCCTTGTCTACGCTGTCTACTCAATCCAATTTTGGAGCGTGCCGAGGCCGGTCGCCTCGATCTCAACGGTGTCGCCGACGGCAAGCCAGGGGCCGAAGCCGCCGGTTTGCTCAAAGAGCGTGCCGCCACCAACGGGGCCACTGCCGATCACATCGCCAGGGTTAAGCGTTACGTCGCGGCTGGCGTGGGCGATCAGGTCGGCGAAGGGGTAGAACTGGGTTGCCGCCGTGGCCCGCGAGTGTTCGCTGCCGTTGACGCGGGCGACCAGCGTGACGCTCAGGCGTCCGTCATCGCCGAGGTACAGTTCTAGCTCGTCGGGGGTGACGAGCCAGGGGCCAAGCGAGGTGGCGAAGTCGCGTGATTTGCCAGGGCCAAGGCCACTGGCGCGCTCAAGCGCTTCATGGTCGCGGGCGCACCACGTATTGAGCAACGTGTATCCGGCGATGACTTCAGGTACTTCGTCGGGGGTGAGGTCGCGGGCGGTGCGCCCAAGCACACAGGCGAGGCCCAAGCCATAATCGAGCGATTCGCTCATTGGTGCCCTGAACGCGGCCTCTGGCCCGAAGATCGCCCCGTGGTTGGCGAAGGCGAAGGCGGGGCCACGGTACCACATTTGCGGCAAACTGGCCCCGTGCAGGCTGGCGACGGCGATGGCATGTTCCTCGAAACTACCGTAGACGCGCAAACTGGCGGGGCGTGGCAGGGGCGCCAGCAAGCGCACTTGGCTCAGCGGGTAGAGCATCGCCTCGCCGCCGATGGAGAAGCTGCCACCAAAGCCCGCATCAGCTTCGCCGAAGCCTAGTTCATCAAGTGCTTCTGGCTCGCCGCCGATCATCTGGGTCACGGCGGTCAGAATATCGGCGACCGTCTCGATGCTGAGCGCCTGGTCGCCTTGCAGCAGGCTAAGCAAATCCCAGCGCAGCCCCTCAGTCTCTTCAAGCACGAGGGGTGCGGCAGCAGCTAGGTCAATCACCGCATCGCCCAACAGGGCACCGGCCCGTGACTGGCCGTCAGGGGACACAAAGGTTACAAGGCGCATCGGCATACTCTTTTCGCGCAACGACACAAAGGGGGGCGCAGGGACATTATACCGCCCAGTGCTTTTCCTGATGAAGCGGGGCCGTCGCGCTAAGGGAAGGTTTCAGGTGTCGGGTTTCAGGTTTCAGGCCGAGCGCAGCAGAAAGCTATGCGTGTGCCAAAACTGCAAAGCCTCTGCGAACCGCATCTAAGGGCAGCGAATCTTTCTAATTGTCCCGGCGCAGCCAATCTGTCACCCTGAGCGGTGCGGATGTCCGGCAACCCCCTAGACCTGTCAGGTGCGGCACCTGACAGGTCTTTGGCGGTATGGTCATCCACGAGGCGAACCGTACGGGCGCAGTATACGGCGTCCCAACGCCGTGCAATCACAGCCCGTCATTCGAGAATCACGGCCTGTCATTCGAGAATCACGCCCCGTACAATCGAGAATCACGCCCCGTACAATCGAGAATCACGGGCTGTAATTCGAGAATCACGGGCTGTAATTTGAGAATCACGGGCTGTAATTCGAGAATCACGGCCCGTACAATGAAGCGCGCACGGCGCTCAGCAGGCGTGCG
>CAIWXH010000639.1 GCA_903916565.1 uncultured Oscillochloris sp.
AACGGGCGCATCACGCTTCACCACCAAGATGGACATCATCCGTCCTGCCATCCGCCAGTTTCTGACCGACCCCAGCGCGGTCTTGGCTGGCTTCCCGCAGGCTGGAATGGCGCACAAGCGGGCAACTGCGTAAGTCCTAAGTGTGTTGGTACTCGACGGGCTAGAGGTACTCCAGCAGAACGCGGGCGATGAGTACGGGCTAATCCAAAGCGCCGACATGCGCGCCCTGCTGGAGTTGTTAGCCGCACCGTGGCATAGCTGTTTCACCCTCGTGACCAGCCGTACGCCCCTGCTCGACCTGCTAGCCTACCAGGGCTATGCCCAGCGCGACGTGGAGCGTCTGGACATCCTCGATGGACGGGCGCTGTTGCGTCAACTGGGGGTAACGGGCGACGACGCGGCCCTCGACCGGACAGTGGAAGTCTGGGACGGCCATGCTCTGACGCTGAGCCTACTAGCGGCCTACCTGGCAGAGCGCCACGCCGGCGACATCGCCCACCTGTCCGATTTGCCCTCGCCCGATGCCGACGAGCCGCGCTACCAGCGCGTCCACCGTGTGCTGCGCCGCTACGACGAGGGATTAGGCGATGCCGAGCAATCGTTCCTGCGCCTCTTCAGCGCCTTCCGCACCCCGATGCAGGAGAACGCCTTCCCGCGCGTGTTTCGCGGACTTGTGATCAAGCCGCTGCCTATAATAATGGTAACCCCGCTGAACGAGGCCATCGTCGCCCTGAACGACCTGGCTTTCGCGAAAATGCTAGCCCGGCTGGAGGCAGCCCGCCTGCTCCGGTACAACGTGATCAACGGCACGTACACCACGCACCCGCTCATCCGCGGCCACTACTACAGACAGCTCTGTGCCCACCCCAATCGCACCGAGGCACATGTGGCCATCAAAGACTACTACTTGTCCAACGTCGGCGACGAGCCCACGTGGCCGACCCTGGAGCAACTCCACCCGCTGATCGAGTTGGTTCACCATACCTGCCAAACCGGCAACTACGACCAAGCCAGCATCTTTGTTTGGGAGCGAATCGATCAGGGGGATCGCGCTGTACTTACTCATGTACTTGGCGCGTATGAGACAACCCTGGACTTGTGTCTGGAGTTCTTTCCTGGACGCAATTTTGGCACTGAACCCTTAGTCAGCAAGCCCTATGCTAAGGGGTGGTTCCTCAACGAAGCCGGACTGGCCCTGATGAGCCTGGGCCGTCTCGCCGATGCCGAGCCACTCTTTCAGCGCAGTAACGAGATCAACGTTAAAGATGAGGAATGGAAGGATGTTAGTAGAAACTACATAAACCTCGCCAATCTCCTCGCCCATCGAGGCGAACTAGCAGCGAGTACAACGATGGCGTACAAGGCCATCCCTCACTATGCCGAGGACAAAGAAAGCGAGGTGAGAAGCCTCTGCCGTCTCGGTTGGGCGCTGCACCTTCAAGGACAGAGTGCAGCAGCAGGTAAGCACTTTGCCGCCGCCGAGATGCTTGAGCGGAAGATTACTCCGAGTGTGCGTCACCTCTATAGCGATCTTGGCATTTGCCATGCCACCTACCATTGGCGCACAGGCGACATTGCCACCGCACGGGCGATCACCAAGGCAAACATGACTCTCTGCAAGAAATACCACTGGCAGCAAGATATCAGCCAGTGCCATCGCTTACTTGGCGAACTGGCCGCCACCGAGGAAAAAAACGAATCTGCCCGCACTCAGCTCGACGAAGCGCTGAAGATCGCCCGCAGCATCAGCCGACACGACGTGCTGATCGCGGCACTACTAGCCCGTGGGCGCTTCCTGGCCTGGCGCAGCGATGCGTCGGCGTCCCGGTCTGATCTCGATGAAGCCCTGGACATGGCCACGCGCGGCGGTTACCGAATCTTCGAGACAGACATACGCATAGCATTGGCATGGCTGTTGGCACTGGCCGAGGACGACCCGATGGCGGCGCGAGCTTCGGCCACCCGCGCCCACGCGATATCGGCGCAGATCGGCTACCACTGGGGCTGCGTAGACGCCGCTGAGGCGCTAAGTAGGTATCAGAAAGTTATTTCGACTTCTTGATGTGGTATGCTGCGGGGCAGGAGGTGCCCCATGTTGTACGTGCGTGAACCTGAGGACGAGGAATATCAAGAACTGCGGCGGATGACCCGCCAGGAAGTTGGCCGG
>CAIWXH010000640.1 GCA_903916565.1 uncultured Oscillochloris sp.
CACCCCAATGATGTCTTGTGTAGGTGCAACGCACGAGCGTGCGTATCTACTACTATAGTACAAATGATCGACACTGTCAAGGTGAAGAAAACGCAAAAGAACACAACAAAACGCGAGATTTCTTACAAACGCAAATAATACGTGGCATGGCACGCCCCTCTCAAATGACTCACGCGGCGAACTGATGGTGCAGGTGCTGAACCAGATCGGCTATCAGGCGTGGGTGCCGGGGAACCACGACTTTGATCAAGGCCAGGCGAACCTCGTCCAACGGATCGGCGAGATGCAGTTCGCCGCCCTGGCCGCCAACCTTGCGGTGGGCGACCAGCCCTGGGACAAGGTGAAGCCAGCGACGGTGATCACCGTCGGCGGGATGCGCGTGGGCGTGCTGGGTCTTGCCACACCCCAGACACCCGACATCACCAAACGCTCGGCGGTGGCGGGCCTGCAGTTCCGCGACCCGGTTGAAGTGGCGCGCAGCGAAGTCCCACGTCTGCGCGCCGAGTCCGACCTCGTGGTGGTGCTCAGCCACCTTGGGTATGCGGGCGACCAAGCGCTGGCGGCGGCGGTGCCAGGGATTGACCTCATCGTCGGCGGGCACTGGCACATCACGTCGCACGAGCCGCCAGAGGTGGTGAATGGCACGACCATTCTGAGCGGCGGCGCGTACGGCGAATTCCTGGGCCGCGCCGAGATCACCCGCTATGCCGATGGTCGGCTTGAAGTACACAACCAGACCATTCGGGTGGTGGATGGAATTGCACCGCCTGATCCAGCGGTTGCCGCGCTGATCAATGCGCGTTGGAGCCAGATCGAGACCCGTGAGATGGCCCAGATTGGGCGTACCGAGGTTGACCTCAAGCTCCCTTCGGCAGAATATCCAACCGGGGAACTGCCCTTCGGGAATCTGATCGCCGATGCAATGTTGACCGCACCCGTGGCGCAAACGACGCAGCCAGCCGTGGCGATCATGCTCAACACACTCAACGAGATGATCCCCAAAGGGCCGATCACCCGGTTTCAGCTTGGCAACGCCATGCCTTTCTCCAATCAGCTCGTCTACCTCCCGCTAACCGGGGCGCAGCTCCGCCGCATTCTTGAACTGTCCACCGAGACAACCGCAAAGATCTCGGTCGCCGGGATGCGCTACGCCTTCGACCCTGGTCGCCCGGCAGGCTCACGCCTTTGGTCAGTCACCGTTGGCGGGCAGGCGCTTGATCCGCAAGCGACCTATCGGGTGGTGACGCTGGACTATCTGGCGGAAGGTGGCGAAGGCTGGATCGAGGTCGTCCAGGCGCTCAAGCCAGCCGATCTGGTGCCGGGGCGCGCGCTGATCGATGTGGTGGCCGACTATCTGAAGCAGAACTCGCCGGTGGCCCCCACGGTCGAGGGCCGCATCACGCTTGCCAATGCGCCACCTGTGACGCCCCGCATCGATCTTCAACCAGCGGTACGCCCCCAGCAAACGCGGCTGACCCGCATTGGCACTGGCTTTACCCCCAACAACCTAGTCACCCTCTATGTGCGCTCGGCTGCCGGTGGACAGGCGGAGGCGGACTCGCGGGCAACGGATGCGAATGGCAACTACCGCCATGCGTTGAACAGCACATGTGCGACCCGCCCCGGGGCCTACGAGTATTGGGCAGTTGATGAGGCCACCCGCAGCGAGACGGCGCACCTGCGCTTTACGCTCACCACGAGTCAGACCTGCCAGCCGGGGTATCAGCCACCGACCTGCGAGGTCGATTACGGCCAACTGCTTACGGGCGACATCATTCTTGTCTCTGGGGGGCCAAGCGAGAGCACGGGCGCTGCTGACTGGGCTGGAACGCTCGCGTACAGTGGCGCGTGGCAGCACGCCGGACTGTATCTTGGGGATGGACAGGTCGCTGACGCGGTGCCCACGCAGGGGGTGCGCGTGGTACCGCTGACCGACAGTAGTTTCCACCAGGCCGCGAACTGTGCGATCTATCGGGTGCAGGCCGATGCGGCAATCCGGCAGCGGGCCGTCAGCTACGTGCAGACGCTCACGCAGCGACCCTATAACGATGATCTGGCGAACAAGCAGCCAACTGACCGGTTTCAGTGCGCGCAGCTTATCTGGCGGGCCTACATGGAGGCGAGCCAGGGCGCGATCAATTTGGATGAGAACCTCGGAGCGCCAGACTGGCTCAACCAGCGCTTTCCGCAGCTTATCATCCCTGACGATCTCGCGTATAGCCGCAATGTGAGCTATGTCAGCGGACGACGCGACTTTAGCGCCCTTATGATCGGGGGCTTCAGTCCCGTGACGCTGCTCGTAACGGACAGTCAAGGGCGACACGCCGGAATTGACCCCCTCAGCGGTGAGTCGGTCAGCGAGATCCCCGGTGCCATCTTTGACATGAGCAGCGACCCGAAATACCTGCTGCTTCCCGCCGCCCCAGAGACAACCTACAGCATCGCGGTCAATGGGGTCGGCGCGGGTGACTACACCCTCCGCACAAGTCAGAGCAGCCCACCCGCAGGGCTGCAGACGGCTGAACAGCGCGGGCAGATCACCGCCGGGGCGCATGAGGTCTACGAGGCCGCAACCTATGCAGCCAAGCCACCATCGCTGCGACCGACAGCGGGGCTGCGGCTTGAGAATCCGCTTGTCCTCGTTGGGCTGGGGGCACTGGGCATAGGCGTCGTCGGGGCGCTCGTGCTTAGTACGCTGATGGTAGGCGGACAGCGTCGGCGCAGACTTGCTCAAGCCTCCGTGGCACCCGTAGCGCACACCAGCGCTCGGCCAGCGCCGTCCGTACCCGTCACGCCCCCAGCGCAACCCCAGGTGGAAGTGACCGCCCCGCCCAACCCCGTGCCAAGGTTACAGGGGCCATCAGCGCCAATCGAACCGCCGGTAGCCGTAGAGCCATCGCCGCACGCAGAAGCGACGCCCCAAGCGAATCCGCCCGCACTGCTAGACATAGCGACCTTGTTGCAAGCGGGCGTGACCCAGGTCAAGCGTGGCGAGCTGACAACCGGAGCCACGACGCTCCGCACCGTTCTGCGCCAAGCACCACGCAACGCCGAAGCATGGTTTTGGATGGGGTGGGCCACGCGCCAACAGGATGTGAAGGTCGCCGAGCGCTGTTTCCTCCAGGCGCAGGCGTTGGGGCACCCACAGGCAGCCCAGGCGCTAGAGTGGCTCCACAAGCAAGGGATGTGAGTGGAATGGTACGCTTCGCAGGCTGGACGCTGAGCGACCAGAGCGGCGAACACAGCCTACCGACCCGGCTGCTGGCACCCCAGGCCAAGCTCCGCATCTGGCGCGGGCGTGGCCTTGAAGACGCCACCAACATCTACCTGGCCCAGCCCA
>CAIWXH010000641.1 GCA_903916565.1 uncultured Oscillochloris sp.
CGCAGCCGGATCATGCCGGGCTGGTCGGCGCGATGGCGAAACGTAAAGCTGTTCTCTCCGGCGCTGAGGGCGACCTGCTGGTCGCCGAGGATCTGGTCGCCGTCCCACAGGCGCAGGCGTGCAGGCAGATCCGCCTTACTGTCGGGGCCGGGGTGGTAGGACACAGCGATGGTAATCGGGAACTCCTCGCCGACGCGCAGGGTACGTGGTGCGCTTACCGCGACAATTGCGGCGTCGGGGAGATCAACCGGGGCAACGCGGGCCACGTCGATCACAATTCCCGCGCTGGACAGGCGATGGGCCTCGGCCAGTGCATCGCCGCTGGTCTGGAGTCCGTCGGAAAGCAGCTTCACCCGTCCGCCGCCGGGCAACAGGTTACGGGCAGCCCGCATCGCCCCGGCCAGGTCGCTCCCCGCCGGGTCGGCTCCCCGATCCGGTGTGCCCGCCGGGTCGGCGGCGACCACATCGGCCCCAAAGAGCAAAATGCGGGCGTGGCCGTCGGCTTGAGCCGCGAGGCGATCCGCCTCGGCGCGCAAGGATGCTCGCCCGGCAGGGGGGATGCTGTCCGACTGATCGACGAGCAGCACCAGCGGGCCGACGGGCGGCGGCTCAGCGCCGAGCGAGGGATCGGCCAGGGCCAGCACCAGGGCTGCCACAGCGCCCATGCGCAGCAGCAAGGCTAACAGCACGACGCGCACCCCGCGCCAACGCCAGAGCATGGCGAAGGCGGGGAGCATTAGCAGGAGCCAGAGCATCTGTGGGTTGCGCAGGATCATTGTTGGTAGGAGTGGGTCAGGGAAGGCGAAGTCTTCTCTGAAACCCGCGCTCTAATCGGCTGCTGTCACGGCGTTGCGGCGGGTGTGGACATACGCCCACTCGCCAAGCATCACGGCCAGGGCGGCGGCAGCAAGCCATGGCCAAAGGGGGCGACTATCGCGTGTGGGGTCGCTGATGATGACGGCGGGGGAAGCCTCGGTGGCGGCGGGCAGATGACGTGGCGTGAGATCGGACTCGCGGGCCGACCCGACGTTCACCGGCAACTGTCCAGCGAAGATTTCGTTGGCACCCGACATCTCGCGTAGAGCGTAGACCCCCGGATCAGCCAGGCTAACCTGAGCGGCCTCGCCGGGGGATATCGGTGTGCGGCTGACCGTCCCATCCGGGGCGGTCAGTTCGAGTGTGTCGGCGCGTGGGTCAGGACGGAGAGAGACCAGTTGACCAGTGAGCACCGCTAATGGCAGTGGCTCGGCTGCCAGATCGCGTACCGTGCGGGCGAGCAGCAACGGGAAGGCGAGACGAGTCGTTAGGTTGCTCTTTGCCAGGTTAAAATTCCAGATCGCCACCTCACTCTGATCGACGCGGCCGCGCAGGATAAGCGGCTGCTCACCGCGCGAGAGCAGCGCATGCGCCCAGTCGGGCGGAGTGATGGTGGGGACTGAACCAAATTTCACACTCCCCAGACTCACTCCCTCGAAAAGGGCGGCATCGGGGCCAGTGTGTAGGTCGTCCGCACCGGATGGAGGATTGTCGGTACTTCCGCTCACGCGAAGCAACCGGCCATCGCTCGGAGGGTTAATCGCCAGCACCGCGCCGGGCGGCCAGTTCTCGGGCAACGTCCCGTCGAGGACAGTCAGGTCAATGCCGGGCGTGGACGCGCCCACATAGTCGGCTGGAGCGATTGTTTGCAGGTTGACCCCCGGGATCGAGCGCAGGGCGCGCTCAACCAGCGCAGGGCTGCTGCTCACCAGGAGCGTGCGCAGGGGGCGGGCCGCGTTCAGGCTGAGGGATGCTGTGTCATCGGCGGGCAGGCTGTCAGTTCCATCAAGCTCGGCGCGCAGCAGGGTCACGCCAGCCGGGGCAACCCACGTCAGTTCGACATCGCCCTGGGGCGAGAAGAACACCGTACGGGTGTCGAGGAGGTGTCCATCGCCATAGAGCCGGACAACGCTGCTGACCTGAGCTTCGCTGTAGTTTGCGGCCCTGGCATAGACCTGCACCGGCCCACGGTCGCTGCGGGTGCGAGCGGCGAAGGTAATCAGGGCGCGGTTGGGCAACTCCGAGCCAACCTGCTCCCAGTCTACGGCGAGACCCTGCGGAGCGCGACGCATATCAGACTCGAGGGTAGGCAAAGCGGCGTCGGTGATCACAAGGGCGCGCCC
>CAIWXH010000642.1 GCA_903916565.1 uncultured Oscillochloris sp.
GTCAGTAGTCAGTGATGAGTGGTCAGTGGTCAGTGATGAGTGGTCAGTGGTCAGTGATGAGTGGTCAGTAGTCAGTGATGAGTGGTCAGTGGTCAGTGATGAGTGGTCAGTGTCTAAACTGGCAACTGACAACTGCCCACTGTCCACTGGCAACTGCTCACTGCCCTCACTGTCCACTGGCAACGGCTCACTGACCACTGACCACTGACCACTGTCCACTTCATCAATGCCGTAGAGCTTGAAGGCGATCTCGTCAATCTCGCGCTGGTGCGCCGCCAATTGCGCCTCGCTCGCGGCGACCTTTTCCGCCCACGCTGCCGCCCGCGCCGCGACCCCCACCCCCTGCCCCTCCCCCACCAGGGGGGAGGGGAGTCGATCTCGCCCGACCTGGGCCAACTCCCCCCTCGCCCCTTGTGGGAGAGGGGGGTAGGGGGGGTGAGGGGCCAGCAACACCGCCGGCGCGTGAAAGAGGTGCGAGATCTCGTTCGCTCGGTCAAGCTCCCGCTTCAGCTCGACGCACGCCAGCGCTAACACGCCGAGCCGTTCGCCGTCGGGGTTGTCGAGGTTGGGCACGGGTGTGCGCTGGATGACGCCGACTTCGTAGGAGCCGAAGGCCATTTGGAGTTCCACCAGAAAGAGAAACAAGCTTGAATTGACTAGACTAAGCAATTCAAGAAGTTGAGCATTAGCATCTTCTCGAAGAAACGCAGAAGGGCCTTTCTCACCAAAAATCGAACCTTGCGGCAAGATTCTAATGGATAGGCCACGTTGACTACGGCGAGACCACGTTAAACCGGGCCTGAAGAAACAATTATGAGAGGCAGGATTTACCGAGGTACGATGGAGAGTTCCCAGAAAGCCGGGAAAAGTCTTCTTTTCATCATCCCATCCAATAACAAGGTGGAGGTCAGCAAAAAAAGGCGCGAATTCACCACCCTTAGCTAGTGGCACCCATCCTTTCTGCTTTCCTACAAACGTAGGCTCAACTTCCCACCAGGCTCTCATCCACCTTATGTCATCTGATGTGTCATTTGTTCTTCGCGCAATCCGTCCGTTACTTTCAAAAGAGGGCAGCCTTGCAAAAAGACTGATTAGACCTTCGCTTGCCCAATACGCAAACGGTGACCCCGGCACCTGGGCAAAGCTGACGGGGTCAGCGCGGAAGACGTGCTGGGGCGCGTGGCCCTGGACGGCGGCGAGGAGCGCGGCGGCCTTATCGTCGGCGTCGAGCAGGCGGAGGAAGGTGGTAGTGGGCATCGTGCCTCATGGGTAGTTACTGGGATTAGCGACCGCCAGCCCCTCGGCCTGAGCGGCGACAAGCAAAGCATTGTCGGCAGCCAAGAACGTCAGACCGGGCATGCCAGCGGCAAGGTACTGCACGTTGACGAAGCGCGCCGCCGCGAGTTGCACCGAGTCATAGCCGCGCAGACGATAGCGCTGGGTTAGGAGCACCGCGTCATCAACGACGCTCCGACTGACGGGGACAAGCGCATATTCAACCTCGCAATGCTGCAAGAAACGCTGGAGGATGCCGTCACGTTCAGCGAGCGTGATTCCGTTCGAGGCCCGCTGCTTAGCGGCAATCACCGCAGCCGTTTCGGCCAACGTCAGCTCGCCCAAAAGCACCGTATGACCATTGGCCGGATCGGCCAGCGCCTGAACCCAGGCGGTTCCAGCCTCGGGGAAATAGCGCTTGACGAGTGCGCTGGTGTCAAGATAGAAGACGCTCATCCTTTTGGCCCGCGCTGCTCTAGCACCATCTCGCTCAGCGGCGTACCGCCCGCACGGGCAAACACCGCATGAATGTCCTCCAGGGACATCGTTGCCTGGGCCGCCCGTCGTTTCAACTCAGGCCCCAGCTCGGTCAATAACCCAGCCGCCCGCAGCACATCGCGGGCACGCTCACGCTCGCCTACGGGGGCGGGCAGCGGAAAGCGCTGCTCAAGCCACTCCGCGATCAGCGCCTCAAGCGGTCGGCCAGCCCGCGCTGCCTCCTGCATAAGCTGGGCGTAGAGTCTCGGTGGCACCTCAAGGGTCACGGTGGTCATCGTGCGCCTCCTCTCAGCAGGCGTCGGCAAGGCGGTGTCGCTGCCTCGGGTAATGGTAGGCATTGTACGCTACGGTCTTGCCTACGGTGATGCTCAGATTATGCCACCTTCTGCACCACATACGCCGCCGTCTCGACCATCGCCGCATCGAGGACGCCCGCGCCCAGATCGGCAAACACCGTGGGCGGAGCCTCTCCTCAGGCGAAGCCGCAAGCTGGCGGGGGGGACTGAAGCCACCGGCGCTTGGGTGCGAAGCCTGCTGAAGCAGGCTCGACAGCCCGCTAATGATCGTATAATACTACGCATAGCCACACGCAACACGGAAGGAGTACGCGCATGACCAGCATCACGCTCGATCTCGCCGAAGCGCAACATACCGCCTTACAAGCGCGGGCGCAGGCGCTTGGCCTCACCATAGAAGACCTGGTGCGCCTAAGCATCCAGGCGCTCATCAACCGTCCACCAGATGAGCTACAACGCACCATTGATTATGTCACCCGTAAGAATGCCGAACTCTACCGACGCCTCGCATGATACGCTATCTCACCCTGAGCGATCTCCTTGCGATCTATCAAACCGTCATGACCCAGACGGGCGGCTTGGCCGGGGTGCAGCACATAGACGCCGTAGAATCCGCTGTGGCGCAACCCCGCGTCACCTTTGACCAACACGAACTTTACCCGTCCTTGCCCGAAAAAGCGGCGGCGTTAGGCTTTGCGCTCATTCGCAACCACCCGTTTGTCGATGGCAATAAGCGCGTTGGGCATGCGGCAATGGAGGTTTTTCTGCTGCTCAATGGCTTTGAAATTCAGGCACCGCTTGACGAACAAGAGCAAATCATCTTACAGATAGCGATTGGCAGCCTCCAACGCACTGACCTAGCGCTCTGGATTCAACAACATCTGGTGCCCAACCCCGCGTTTCTTTGAGCGCCTAACCTCATCGCCCAGCCTTCTGCAACACATACGCCGCCGTCTCGACCATCGCCGCATCCAGCACGCCAGCACCGAGATCGGCAAACACCGTGGGCGGAGCCTCGCGCAGCAGCAACTCCTCGCGCCACTTCTGGAAACTGGTGAGGAAGAAGCCGGTGCGCGACGTAAGCGCGCCGAGCATGCCCTGCGGGTGCAGCAGCGCCACGCCGCGCTCAACAAAAGCGGCGTAGAGATCATTCTTCGTGCGCGGGTACGCCTGCTCAAAGGTCGGCTTCCAGCCCGCGCTGGCCGCGCCAAACGGCGGATTCATCAGCACCACGTCGTAGCGCTTGCGGCAGAGATCGATGAAGGCGAAGCCCTGCTTGGCATCATTGGCGAAGAGCCGCCGCCGATACGCCGCGCCGCCCTCGGCAAAGCTGGCGTAGCCCTCAAGCGCCGTGTAGATGCGCTGCTCGGCTTGCTGCCAGAAGCCTTCGTCAGTAATGCCGGAGGTGTCGATGTCGAGCTCGCCTTGTCGGGTGCGGGGAGCTGCGTCACTGAACAAGCTATTCTGGTCATAGCGGGGACCCTGGAGCGCCCGCTTCTTGCCTTCGGCGATGACCGCCTTAATCTCCTCCTCGATCTTCAACAGCGAACCGGCCTCGCCCGCCAGGGACATCGCCGTGAAGATCGGCGGCAGCATCGCGCCAATCGCCCGATCTTCCGGCGAAGCCGCAAGCTGGCGGGCGATAAACTCCCGCAACATGCCCGCATCACCGGGCATCGGCTCGGCGCAGACAATATTCGAGTGCGTAATCGTCGGGCGATCCTGGGCCTTGACGCCCTGGTCGCGCCAACTGCGCTGCGCCCGCAGCCACAGCGCCAGGGCGGCGATCTGCGCGGCACGCGGGTCAATGTCCACCCCGTGGATGTTGCGCTCGACAATCAGCCGGGGCACCTCGCGCAGGAAAGCGGCCTTGTCAGGGTAGTCAGTGATCAGTGA
>CAIWXH010000643.1 GCA_903916565.1 uncultured Oscillochloris sp.
ATCGACCAGCCGCCGCCGGTCAATCGGCTTGGTCAGATAGTCGGCGGCGCCAAGGGCGAAGCCCGTGTTGCGCTCGTCCATAATCGTCAGCATCAGCACCGGGATGTGCGCCAGGGTCGGGTCGGCCTTGATTGTACTCAGAATCTGCCAGCCGTCGGCACCCTTGAGCAGCACGTCGAGGGTGATCACGTTGGGCAGGAGCGCCCGCGCCCGCGCCAGCCCTTCCTCGCCGGTGGTGGCCGTCACGACCCGCAGCCCCTCGCGGGCCAAGGTGCGCCGCAGCAGGTCGTGGGTGGCCGGGTCGTCGTCAATCACCAGCACCGTGCCGCGCACCGGCCCCGCCGCATCGCCATCAAGCGCTGGCTCGGGCTTCACGGCTTCGCTACCCGCCAGGGTGGTATGCGGCGACATCTCGCGCGGCACCACGATGGTGAAGGTTGAACCCTGACCAAGCGCGCTGGTCACCGTAATGTCACCGCCCAGCATCTGACAGAAGCGCCGACTCAGCGCTAGGCCCAGGCCGGTGCCGCCATACTTGCGCGTCGTTGACGCATCGCCCTGGGTGAAATCGCGGAAGAGCTTGGCAAGCTGCGCTTGGCTCATCCCGATGCCCGTGTCGCTCACGTGGATGCGTAGGTACGCCTCCTCGCTGATCATCTGCTGGTCAACCGCGATGCTGATCTGACCGCCCTCGGTGAATTTGGCGGCATTCGACAGCAGGTTGAGCAGCGACTGACGCAGCTTGGCCTGGTCGGCGAAGACGGTGCCGCTGGTGTCGCCGTGGACGACCATTGTGTTGCCGTTCTTCTCGACCATCGGCAGCATCGTCGCAAACACCTCGTCAATCATCGCCGCCAGATTGAAGCGCTCTAGGTACAGCTCCATGCGTCCAGCCTCGATCTTCGAGAGGTCGAGAATGTCATTGATCAGCGCCAAGAGCTGCTTCCCAGCGGTGTGAATCTTCTCCAGGTCAGGGCCAAAGTCGTCGTGACCAAGGTCAGCCGCCTCCTCCTGAAGCAGCTCGGAGTAGCCGATAATCGCGTTGAGCGGCGTCCGCAGTTCGTGGCTCATATTCGCCAAAAAGGCGCTCTTGGCGCGGGTGGCCTCCTCAGCGGTAACGCGGGCCTCCTGCGCCTCGCGGGTCGCCTCGACCAATTCGCTGGTGCGCTCGGCGACCCGCTGCTCAAGGTGTTCACGGCCCGCCTGCACCTCTTGGGCCATCCCGTTGAAGGCCGTCCCGACCAGTGCCACCTCGCTGGTGCCGGTGACCGCCACCCGCGTGTCGAGGTCGCCGTCGGCCAGGCGTTGCGTGGCCGCCAGCAGATTCTCAAGCGGCTGGCTGATCGAGTTCATCAGGCGCAGGCCCGTGGCGAAGGCGGCACCCACCAGCAGCAGCGCGAAGATCACGGTGAGGATCTGGCGCTGCTCAAGCGCGTCAATGCGCCTGAGCAGTTCTTGCTCAAGGGAGGGCGAGGCGGCGGCGGCGATGCTGTCGCTCACGTTGAGGACGATAGCCCCGCCTTCGGCAAGCTCGTACGCCCCTAGCCGATGGCGCGGGTCGTTCGCTGTCGCCTGATACTGTTTGAGCATCGCGGCGAGCACGGCGCTGTAGTCTATATCGGCCTGTCTCAGGCGAAAGCTGGCGTGGGCTTTGGCCAGGTTTTTATGCAGCGTCTCGCCGTTCGCGTGCAGCAGGCTGAGGTTCATCACCAGCTCGGTGTAACGGTCGGCAAGCAGCCACTTGGCGGGCACCAACCCCTCGTTAATCAGCATCGTGCGGGCGATCAGATCCTGAGCCTCGGGCACCCGCAAGATCACCGCATCGATGAGATAGGCGCTCTCAAGGTCGGGGTCGAGGATCAGGTTCGAGCGGTCGCCGACCAGGGTGATCAGCTCGCGCAGATCAACGATGAGCGCCTGGTAGCGATCATAGACGACCAGCGGATCGCCGGTGAGGGCATCGGCCCGCAGGCTTGTCCAGCGCGTCTCGATCTGCTGAAGAAGTGCGGTCGAGCCAAGGTCGGCACCATTGGCCGCATCAAGCGGGCGCAGCGCCGCGAGGCTCGCGTCAACCCAGTCGCGGGTTACGAGCAAGCTGCGGTCAGCGGGGGTGCCGAGCGTCAGGGCGCGCAGCGCCGCGTAGCGGTGGCGCAACGTTCCGCCGTAGACCTTGCTGAGCGAACGCAGATAGCGGGCGCCGACAATCTCTTGCTGGGCGAAGCGGATCCGCACATTCTGCTCATCAACCATGAAGAACATGGTCACGGCGAGGGGCAGGAGAAAGAGCAGACTAATCAGCAGAAACTGCTGCGGGTAGCGTAGCCGTGGGATCATAGTTGCAGGTGTAGGTGGCGTTACGCCGTTCGCGTGCGCTGCAGCAGGCGCTCGATCTTCTCCAGCAGGCGGGCCAGTTCGACGGGTTTGGTGTCGTAGTCGTCGCACCCAGCGGCGGCGCACTTCTCCTGGTCGCCCGCCATCGCATGCGCCGTCAGGGCAATCACCGGCACGGCGCTTGTGGCCGGGTTGGCCTTAATCGCCCGCGTGGCCTCCCAGCCGTCAAGCACCGGCAAGCTCATATCCATCAGGATGAGGTCGGGCTGTTCGGCGTGGGCCATCGCCACGCCTTGCTCACCATCAATGGCGATGCTCACCGCGTAGCCTTTGCGCTGGAGGCGCCGCGAGAGCATGTCGCGGTTCATCTCGTTGTCTTC
>CAIWXH010000644.1 GCA_903916565.1 uncultured Oscillochloris sp.
AGCTCGCTCAGGCGCCCGCCCTCGATCACGACGATGCGGTCGGCCATGCGTACGGTCGAGAAGCGGTGGCTGATCAGGAAGGCGATGCGCCCGGCGGTCAGTTCGCGAAAGCGCTGGAAGATCTCGTACTCGCGCTCAGCGTCAAGGGCCGAGGTTGGCTCGTCCAGCACCAGCACCTCGCTTTCGCGCATAAAGGCCCGCCCCAGCGCGATCTTCTGCCATTGGCCGCCCGACAGTTCGGCGCCCTTCTCGAACCAGCGGCCCAGGATGGTGTCGTAGCCCTTGGGCAACTGCGCGACCACCTCGTCGGCGCCGCCGCGCTCGGCGGCTGAGTGAATGCGCGCATCGTTCGCCATCTCGTCGATCTGGCCGAAGCCGATGTTCTCGCGGGCCGACACTTGGTAGCGCACAAAGTCCTGGAAAATCACGCCAATACATTGGCGCAAGTCGTCCAGGTCGTACTCGCGCAGATCGACGCCGTCAAGCAGAATCTGGCCCTCGTCCGGGTCGTAGAGCCGCGTAAGCAGCTTGATCAGGGTCGTCTTGCCCGCGCCGTTGCCGCCCACCAGGGCGATCTTCTCGCCAGGAAGCACGGTCATGCTCACCTCGCGCAGCGCATACGTTTCGCGGTCGGGGTAGCGGAAACTGACGTTGCGGAACTCGATGCCCTGGGTGATCGGACGCGCCACCTTGCGCCCCTGGCCGGTGATCATCTGTGGCGTCAGGGCCAAAAAGTCGAACAGATTCTCAAGGAACAGGCTGCTCTCGTAGAGCTGGCCGGTGTTGAAAAAGAGCGCCTGAAAAGTGCCTTGGCTCTGCCGAAAGAGCGACAGGTAGAAGGTCATCGCGCCAATCGTGATTACGCCGCCGACGGTCTGCCAGACGATCCAGGCGTAGGCGCCGTAGTAGCTCGCCGTCGCCAGGAAGCCCCAGAGCGTGCTGATCAGCGAGCGACGGCGCGCCAGCGCCTCGTCCTCCTTCGCGATTTTCCAGAACTGCTCTTGGTAACGCGCCAGCAGCGGCTCGCCCAGGCCAAAGAGCTTAATCTCCTTGGCGCTGTGATCAACCGTCAGCAGATGCTCAAAGTAGTTCATTTTGCGAAATTCGGGCGCGCGCCAGGTGAGCATGCGGAAGGTGAGCTTGCTGTAGCGCGTCTGCACGATGAACGACGGGATGGTCGCGCCGAAGAGGATGAGCGCCACCAGCGGGCTGAAGGCGAACAGGCCCACGGCGAACGAGACCAGTGTGATGGTGCTTTCGATCAGGTTGAAGCTGGTGCGAATAATGCTCATCGCCCGCCAGCTCGACTCGCGGCGGGCGTTCTGGAGCTTGTCGTAGAATGCGGCGTCCTCGAAGAAGTGCAGGTCGAGGCCCAGCGACTTGCGGATGATCCCCGTGTTGATCGTGTTGCCCAGGCGGGCGTTCAGGATATGCTCGGCCAGACTCCGCACCTGCGTCAGCACCGAGCCAAGCGTGAGCAGCACGAACTCGGTCAGCAGAAAGGGGGCCGCGCTGCGGAGGGCGATCTCGGCGCTGGTGCCTTTGGTGACGGACGTGACGACGACATCAACGATCAGCCGGGCGACCCACGCCTGCGAAATGGGCAGCAGGCCGCTGAACAGAGTCACCGCCGCCAGCACGAGGGTCGCGCTGCGGCTTGAGGCCCAGACCAGCGCCATGGCCTTGGGCACATTGCGGAAGGCCGCACGCACCGCCCGCCAGCGCTCGGCGAGGGTCTGCGCTGCCTTGGGCGAACTTGGTGGGGGCGGGGCGTCGGGGTTGGTGGCCCGGTGCCGCCGAAAGGCTTTGCTTCCTTTTGCCATCTTGCTTGTATGCGGCTCCTGGTCTTATGCGAAGGTCACTAGCTCAACAGAAATGCGCGGCAGGTTTTCTACCACGAAGATCACGAAGGTCACGAAGGTCACCGCAATAGAAATGCGCGGCAGGTTTTTTACCACGAAGCGCACGAAGGTCACGAAGGTCACCGCAACAGAAATGCGCGGCAGGTTTTTTACCACGAAGGTCACGAAGGTCACGAAGGCCGCGCACGCTACGGGTGGCTTCTTTGTGCCTTTGTGTCTTTGTGGTAAACAAGAAGTCTCGTTGTAGTGTTGGGCATGCTTCAATCCAGCTTGACGGTCTGTGGCGGTTTCACGCAACGCCGGGGTGATCTCGCGCCAAGCCGCAAAGCCGCAAGGCGTCGCTGTGGCGTGGATGCTTTGCAGTTTGGGCAGACGCGGGGCTTGCTGATACGTTCGGCCTGAAACCCGACACCTGGCACCTGAAACCCGACACCTGAAACCTTATTCTAGGGTATTATACCCCCGCCCGGTATCTGGACACCCGCAGATAGCCTGGAAGAACGGGTAGGCTATTGCAACTTTTAGGTTAAAAGATCGTCTATATGAGTACGGGACGTCAACCGATGGACAGGTGACCTACGGCGGGCTGCGCTGCCGTGGGTCATCGTAGCTTTAGCCGCCTGCAAGCCGAGAGGACAACGCTATGGAGGGGATGATTGCGCTGGCGACCGGGCTGGGTCTGGCGACAGCCTCGGGGCTTAATGCCTACCTGCCGCTGCTGACGATTGGGATCTTCGCCCGCATGGGCTGGATCGAGTTGGCCGGGCCGTTTGGCTGGCTTACCAACATCTTTGTGCTGCTGATCATTGCGGCCCTGGCCGC
>CAIWXH010000645.1 GCA_903916565.1 uncultured Oscillochloris sp.
CCCCGAGGACGTGCTGATCTGCGAAGGGGTGCAGACCTGGGACGCGCAGCAGCAAGTGCTGACGGTGTTCGTCACGACCTGCACCACCAAGCTGCTCCAGCAGGCGCTGCGACCGGCAGCACCGCCTGCCTCGGCGTAGGATGAGGAGCGTGTCGATGCCTACCGTTCTGGTCGGCGACATCCAGATCTTCTACGAGCGCACGGGGGCAGGCCAGCCCATCTTGCTCATCCACGGCCTCGGCAGCAGCGTGCGCGACTGGGAGTTCCAGGTGCCCGCCTTCGCACCACAGTACGAAGTCATCGCCGCTGACCTGCGCGGGCACGGGCGCTCGTCGAAGCCTCGGGGGCGCTACCGTGTCCCACAATTCGCCGCCGACATAGCGGGGCTGCTGCGAGCGCTGGGCACCGCGCCCGCGCACATCGCCGGCCTTTCGCTGGGCGGGATGGTGGCCCTGGAACTCGCGCTGAGCGCCCCCGACCTCGTGCGCTCCCTCGTCATCATCAACAGCGGGCCAGAGGCACCGGCCAGCAGCGTGCGGGAGCGGCTGGGGCTGGTGGGGGTCTACCTCCGGCGGGTCGCGACGGTGCGCCTGCGCGGGATGCGCCGGATGAGCGAGGCGCTGGTGGGCCACCTGCTGCCCGAGCCGGGGCAGGCCGCGCTGCGGCGCACGGTCAGCGAGCGCTGGTCGGCGAACGACCCACGCGCCTACCTGGGCGCACTGCGCGCCATTGGCGGCTGGAGCGCCCGCGCCCGCCTGCCCACGCTGCACTGCCCGACGCTCGTGGTCGCTGCGGACCAGGACTACACGCCAGTTGCCTACAAGGCGGCCTACTGTGCGCGCATCCCCCAGGGCGAACTGGTCGTGATCGCGGGGTCGCGGCACCTGACGCCGCTCGACCGCCCGGCTGAGCTCAACGCCGCCATCCTGCGCTTCCTGGACGAGCGCGGGGGAGTGCCCGCGTAGGTGCCAATGCCGGGCAGATCTCGCGCAACGCCGCAAAGCCGCACGGCGTCATGCTCGTGGTAGGGAGGGCCGCTGCCCAACCCTTCCGCGCCGCGTGCGACATCCTCGGTAGCGTGCGTGCGGAAATTTGCCCCATCGCTCTCGGCCTGTTGCACCCCAGACCGCTGCATGATAGTCACAGGTCAACCACGGGTGAAAGGAGCCGACGATGCGCCAGCCGCTACTCCCCGCGCCACCCTCTCGCTGCACGACCGCCGTGATGCGTGCCGCTTCACGTTGCTGGTCGCCATGATCTTCCTAGCCGCCGTGGTGCTCCTTGCCGCGCTGATTGCGCCCAGCACCATTCCGTTGAACATGCTGTGGCCGCCCATGATCACCGGTAGCTGGAGCGCTAGGCCGCCGGGTGTGCGTCGACGGCGGCCCCAGTGTCGAGATCAGCGAGCGTCTGGCGGGCCTCGGCCAACTCGCGACGCATACCCAGGCGCTCGAAGCGGTCGATGGCTTCGGCGAGGGATGCGCGGGCGGCGGGGATGTCGCCGCGCAGGGTGTGAAGACGGGCATAGGCACGCTGGATGGATGCCATCGCTTCGCGATCCTGATGGATGTACGCTTGTTGCGCGCACACTGTGAGGTATCGTTCTGCTTCATCCCGCTGATTCAGCTCAATGTGGATGCGTGCCAAGTTTTGCTGCACAAAGTTGACGACACGCTGAGATGCACTGTGCTGCGCGTACTCAAGAACCTCAAGGAGAAGGTGCTGTGCCTCGGCAAGATGACCTGTCCAGAGATGATAGAATCCAATCCACGACAGGTTCGCGATGTAGGTGTGCGACGTACCATAGGTCTCCGGATTCCTTTTCCTGGCATAGACCAGACTTTTTTGCCACTCCTTCCATGCTGCGTCTAAGTCACTATCGGCGATCCAGTACGAGGCGATAGCATTATGCATGAAGTAAAACACATCCTCATGCAGAACGATCATCTCTGCGACTGCGCGGAGTCGGGCAATATAGGGAATGGCCTGCTCACGTTGATCTTGCTTACTGAGCATCTGAACATAGTAGGCAAGGCCACGAACCTCTTCACTCGTATTACCAAGGGCGTGCGCGGATTCAAAGTGAATTTGATCAAGATCTGCCTTTTGCTCCCAAAGACCCCGTGCATAGTAATAGTAGCTCGCGCCGAGTACGATCTCCAATGCTGGAGCGTAGCACTGTCGGTCAAATGCCCATCGGGCAGCCGCATGGATCGTCTCACATTCAGAGTCGAGAGTCGCAAGACGGGGAAGATCAAGCCAGCTATCACCAACAGTAGCGGATAAATTTATGACCCAAGCGAGCCAACGTGATCGCGAATCATCTTCCTTGGTCGGCTGCTCGGCCAGCCTCGCGCCAGCAAAGGCCCGCACGAGCGGGTGCAGCGCATAGCGCGGCGGGCTACTCAAGTCTGCCTGCTGCACATCGAGCAAGGCCAAGTCGGCGAGGCGCTCGACGGCTCGGTCAAAGGCAAAGCCTTGCACATCCGCTGTCGCACGGAGGGCGTCGCCACTGGCGCTGGTGGGAAAGAAGGTGGCGACGAGCAGCACCCGCCGGGCTGCCTCATCAAGGAGTGCCCATGCGCGGGAGAAGAGGTCGTCGAACAGGTCGCCCCGTGCGGCGTAGAGGTCGTCAACCAAGTCTTGCAGCGGGCGGCGCTCGTACTTGAGCAGGCCCAAGGTAATCTCAATGGCTTTGGGATTACCGCCCGTCGCCGTAATCAGCGGCTCCAGTTTCTCCAATCTACCAACCAATTTCGCGATCCGCAGCTGCCGCAGCCGCTGATCAATCAGCGTGCGAACTTCCTCCTCGCGCATCCCGCGCAGCTCCACGGGCCAACTGCTGCGGCGAAACTCCCGGCGGTACTCCCGTGTGGTGATCAGCGCCTTGCTCGGCTCCGGCAGGTTCAGCAGCCACGTCAACAGCGCACCGTCGGTGATGGTCTCGAAGTTGTCCACCACCAGCAGCACGCGCTGGCGGCGTAGGAGTTGCTCGACCTCGCGGCGCTTCTCGTCGTGGTCAAACTGGGTGAAGCCGGGGTAGTCCAGCGTGCGTGCGACCTCATCCAGCACCGTCGTCAGGTTCGTGGTGCCGGGGCGGTCTTTGTCGCTGACCCACACGACCGCGTCAAATTGCTGAGTCTCACCATCGTCGCGCAGACAGTGGGCAGCGACCTCGCGGGCCAAGCTGGTCTTGCCGTTGCCCCCCATGCCGACGATGAGCACAGCGGCAGAGCGTTTGCCCAGGCCATCGCTGACCTCGGCAAACGCCTGCTCGCGCATCACGAACTGGCTGTAGGTCGGGGCAGGGAGGTTCTCGTAGACGCGGGGCGGACGCGGGCGCACCTGGGGCGCCGGGCACAGCGCGTCAAGCAGCTTGTCGGCGAAGGGGTAGCGGGCTGCGTGGAGGAAGCGCTGAAGCCACTCGCGCCCAAGGAAGCCGCGCCGCACCGCCGCCTCGGCGAGCAGCTTGATGGACGTAGCATCAGGCGGCACAAACCCACTCTTATATAGATCTCCAGAAAAAGAATCTGGAAGGGGAGCGAAAAGCGGCGGAATGCCTCATGATACACTCGCGTTTACAAGAACATGAGTCAACACCGGAGGCACCCCGTGGAACCGACTATAACCTTCACCAGCGC
>CAIWXH010000646.1 GCA_903916565.1 uncultured Oscillochloris sp.
CCGCCGACGAGTCGCGCACCGGCGTGTTCGTCTGTAGCTGCGGCAAGAATATCGGGGCCTTCGTTGATGTGCCTGCGGTCGCCGACTTCGCCCGTACGCTGCCCAATGTCGCGCTGTCTGAGACGTGTACCTTCGCCTGCTCGGAGGACGCGCAGCGCCGCATTCGCGCTGCCGTGAGTGAGCATGGCCTGAACCGCGTGGTGGTGGCGGCCTGCTCGCCCATCACGCACGGCCCGGTTTTCCAGCAGACGATTGCCGATGTGGGGCTGAACCCCGGCCTCTTCGAGATGGCGAATATCCGCAACCAGTGTTCGTGGGTACATTCAACCAATGTCGGCCCGGCGACGGCGAAGTCTGAAGACCTAGTACGCATGGCGGTGGCCCGCGCCGACCGGCTGCGTGCATTGCCCGCGCAGACGGTGGAAGTGACGCCGAGTTGTCTGGTGATCGGCGGCGGCGTGGCGGGGATGACGGCGGCGCTCACGCTGGCCGATATGGGCCTCGACACGTATTTGGTCGAGCGCGAGAGCGTGTTGGGCGGCAAGCTCAACATTCTGGGCCAGTTGATGCCCACCGACACCCCGGCCAGCGATGTGCGCGAACAGCTTGTGCGCGCCGTGATGCAGCGCCCGCGCATCAAGCTCTTCCTCAGCACCGAGGTGCGCGAGGTCGAGGGCTACGTCGGCAACTTCCGCATTACCCTGGATGAAGGGGTCGGCGGTGCGATCACCGAGCTTCAGGTCGGCACGATGATTGTGGCGACCGGCTACCGCGAGGTGAACTTGCGCGGGCGCTACGGCTACGGCAGCGACCCACGGGTGATTACGCAGCTTGAGCTTGAGCGCCGCCTGCGCGACGGCACACTCGGCTCGCCCCGCTCCGTGGTGATGGTGAACTGCGCCGGTTCGCTCGACGCGACCAACCCTTCGTGTTGTCGCATCGGCTGTGGGATTTCGGTTAAGAATGCGCGCATGATTCGGCGAGCGGCCCCAGAGGCCGCTGTGTTCATGCTGCATCAGGATATGCGCGTCTACGGCAAGGGGCAGGAGGAGTACTTCACCGAGATGATCGCGGAGGTGCAGCCCTACCGTATTCGCTACGACAGCGAACGCCCGCCCGAGGTGAAGGGGCGCAACGGGCGGCTGGTGGTCACGGTCTATGACACGCTGCTGCGCCAGGAGCTTGCGGTCGAGGCGGATCTGGTCGTGCTGACGGCGGCGCTGCGCGGCGACTCTGAGACGCCCCGGCTCCGGCAGATGCTGAAGGTGGCGACGAACGACCAGGAGTTCTACCACGAGGCGCACGCGAAGATCCGCCCGCTCGACTTTACGACGGAGGGGATTTACCTGTGCGGGGCCGACCATTACCCGCGCACCATCCCCGACACCATCGCCCAGGCGGCGGGCGCGGCCTCGCGGGCGGCTATTCCACTGCTGCGCGGGCGCGTCTCGGTCGAGCCGATTGTCGCTGAGGTTGACCCAAACGCCTGCACCGGCTGTGGCGACTGCATCCCGCATTGCGCCTACGGGGCGATGAGTCTGGACATTACCCGTGGCATCCTCAACATTGCCGAGGTGCTGTGTAAGGGTTGCGGAACCTGTGTTGTGGCCTGTCCTTCGGGCGCACTCCAGCAGCGCGGCTTCAACGATGGGCAGGTGCTGGCGATGATTGAGGCGGCCTGGGCGCCGGAGAAGCTGTAATGAGTGAGGCATTTGAGCCAAAGATTTTGGGGCTGCTCTGTAGCTGGTGCGCCTATGGTGGCGCCGATACGGCTGGCGTCAGCCGGGCGCAGTACCCGGCGAATATCCGCATTGTGCGCGTGATGTGCAGCGGCAGAGTTGATCCGCTCTTTATCGCCCGCGCCTTCGAGAATGGGGCCGACGGGGTGCTGGTGGCGGGCTGTCACTCTGGCGACTGCCACTACATCTCGGGGAATTCCTACGCGACGGATCGGTTTACGGCCTTCAGCGGCCTGCTCGATTTCTTTGGCATTGACCGCCGCCGCCTGAAGCTGGCCTGGGTTTCGGCCTCGGAAGGCACGCGCTTCGCCTCGGTGGTGGCCGAGATGACTGAGGAACTGCGGGCGCTTGGGCCGCTTAGGCTGAAGGTGCAATCATGACGATTGAAACAGAACTGCGCGCCCGCGCCAGCGCCCTGCTCGCCGCAGGCACCATTGACATCTTCCTGGGCTACCGCCAAGGCTCGAACCCGCTGCGCGTCGCGCCCTTCGTCGCCCGCACGCCCGCCGAAGCTGAGCGCCTGGTCTGGAACGCGGTCTGCGTGCCCAACTTGGCGGGCGCACTCCAGAAGCACGCCGCCCGTCGGGTCGGGGTTGCACTGAAGGGCTGCGATGCGCGCTCGGTCAGCCAACTGCTGCGGCAAAACCAACTTCAGCGCGAGCGCCTGCACATTATTGGCGTGACGTGCGCTGGCATGGCTGACCCCGAGCAGCTCGCCGCTGTCGCCGCTGGGCCGGTGAGCGGGTTCGAGGCCGACGGCGACGAGTTGGTGCTAACCGTGGGCAGCGCGGTGACGCGGCACGCACGCGACGGGCTGCTGCTGACAAAGTGCGCGACCTGCACCAGTCACACGCCCGAGCTGTACGACGAACTATTGGGTGCGCCGGTCGCCGCCGCGCCCGCCGTTGACCGCTTCGCCACCGTGCGCGCCTTCGAGGCGCTTGATGCGCCCGCCCGGCTCGCCTTCTGGAGCGAGCAGTTCAGTAAATGTACGCTCTGCTACGCCTGCCAGACGGTCTGCCCATTGTGTTACTGTAAGCAGTGCCCGCTGACGCTGCCCCGCGACGATCCGCGCCGTCAGACCCGTGAGCCGACAAGCGTTTTTTCCTACCATCTCATGCGGGCCGCGCATCTGGCGGGGCGCTGCACCGGCTGCGACGAGTGCGAGCGGGTCTGCCCCGAGGAGATCCCGCTGAGCCTGATCTGTCGGAAGAATGAGCATGACGCGCTGCCCGCCCACGGCGCGACTGAGGATGATCGGGGGCCACGATGACGATCACGATGCGTGCGGGCAGCGGCCCTGACGAGCTACTGCACAAGGTCGAGGTGCTGAGCGAGCAGCATCTGGCGAACTGCTACCAGTGCGGCACCTGCGCGGCGACCTGCCCGCTGGCCGCGCAGATGGATCTGCTGCCGGACATGCTCATCCGCCACCTGCTGTTTGGCCTGCCGGGGGTGCTTGAGCGGCGCACGCTCTGGGTCTGCGTCGGCTGCGAAAGCTGCACCGACCGCTGCCCGCGTGGGATTGACGTGGCCCGCATTATTGAGGCGCTGCGCCAGATCCGCCTTCAGGATCGCGGCGACGAGCTGGCGGTGGCGCAGTTGCCCGACGCGGCCCGCGAACTGCCGCCCATCGCGCTGGTTGCCAGCCTGCGCCGACACACGGGATGAGCAGTTGCCAGTTGCCAGTTGCCAGTTGCCAGTTGCCAGTTGCCAGTTGCCAGTTGCCAGTTGCCAGTTGCCAGTTGCCAGTTGCCAGTTGCCAGTTGCCAGTTGCCAGTTGCCGTTTCAACATTCGTCCATCGTCTAGGCTCGGCACGGATTCGCACAAGAAAGCATTGAGTATGCAGATCGCCTACTATCCCGGCTGTACGATTAAAGCCTCGGCCCGCCAGCACGAGGGCGCGGCGCTGGCGGTGCTGCGGGCGCTCGGCGTCGAGCTGCGCGAGATGGAGGAGTGGAACTGTTGCGGCGTCGTCCACTCGCTGACCAGCGATAACTTGATCCGCCACATGGCCCCGGTGCGCGTCTTCGCCCGCCTGCGCGAGCAGGGCAACAACGAGGTGGCGACGCTCTGTGATATGTGCTTCAACACGCTGGCGCGGGCCAACCAGTTGGCGCACGAGCACCCGGAGCAGATTGAGGCGATGAGTGTCACGAGCGGCGGCGAGCTGAACTACGATGGCAACTCGGGCGTGCTGCATCTGCTGCAGATTTTGCGCGACCGCGTGGGCTGGGCGAAGATCCGGGCGCGGGTGCGCCGCCCCTTGCGCGGTTTGACCGTCTATCCCTACTATGGCTGCAAGCTGTTGCGCCCCTCGGAGATTGGGATTGACGACCCCGAAACCCCGGCGGTGCTGCGCGACCTGATGCAGGCGTTGGGCGCAACTGTGGTCGAAGGTTCGCTTCAGACCCAGTGCTGCGGTGCCTACCACGTCGTTGATCGCGAAGAACTGGTGGCCGGGCGCGTGGCCGCGACGACGGCCCAGGCCCGCGAGCGCGGCAGCGAGGCGATTGTCCTCTCGTGCCCGCTCTGCCACTTCAACTTCGACACGCTTCAGCCGCAGGCCAGTGCGCCGCTGCCGGTCTTCTACTACACCCAGCTTATGGGCCTCGCCTTTGGCCTGGAACCGGGCGAGCTTGGCCTAGACGCGCATCACACCGACTTGCTCCCGCTGCTTGAGCAACACAACCTCATTCGCCCGAAAGGAGGCCCGGCATGACCGAGCGCGTTCCGCTAATTACAATGCAGTTGATGGGCAAACCGTACAGCGTGCCGAGCGGGCTGACGATTATGGCGGCAATTGAGTTCGCTGGCTATAAGCTGGTGCGCGGCGCTGGTTGCCGTGGCGGCTTCTGCGGCGCGTGTCCGACGCTCTATCGGCGCGAGGGCAGCCACCGCATGTTTACGGCGCTGGCCTGTCAGACTTTGGTCGAGGACGGGATGAGCTTGGTGCAGATGCCCTTTGTGCCGCTGGCGACCAAGCCCTACGAGCTGGCGGCGATTACGCCACGCGCAAACACGATCCTGAGCCACTTCCCCGAAATTGCGGGCTGTGTCGCCTGTAACACCTGTACTCGCGCCTGCCCCCAGGGCTTGCAGGTGATGGACTACATTCAGGCGGCGCTGCGGGGCGACATCAAGCGCGTCTCGCTGCTCTCGTTCGACTGTATCTCGTGCGGCATTTGCTCAAGCCGCTGCCCGGCGGACATCAAGCACTACGCGGTCGGCCAGCTCGCCCGGCGCATCTACGGCAGGTTCATCACGCCAGCGGAGCCGCATTTGGCCGAGCGGGTGAGCGAGCTAGAGGCGGGGCAGTTCACAAGCGAGCTGACCGAGATGATGCACATGTCGCAGGCTGAACTGCGCGCCCGCTACGAGCAGCGCAGCTTCGAGGTGGTAGACGACGGTGGCGAGCATAGCGCCACGAAGCGCTATAATTCGCCCGTTGACCCGGTGGACTTTCAGGACGAGATCGAGGGCTGATTATGGAGTTGATCGACGGCTATCCGGAATCGATGCGCGAGAGCATTGCGCTGGTGGAGCGCACGCGCCCCGCTCGGCTCGGCGTCACCTTCCCGGCGATGAGCTTGGAAGAGCGCAAGACCCTGCTGACCCGCTTTCACCCCGACTACAAGGCTAACCAGAAGCGCGCGCTGCTCTTCGGGCCAAGTAAGGGGATGGTGGTCAGTCACGAACTGGCGGATCTTTTCGAGGCCCGCCCGCTCATTCGCTCAAGTCTGGATTTGACGAAGATTGACACCGAGGTCGATTTGCTGGTGATCGGCGGCGGCGGCGCAGGCACCGTCGCGGCGATCTGGGCGGTGAAAGAGGGGCTTGACCCCAACCGGGTGTTGGTGGCGACCAAGCTGCGCCACGGCGACTCCAACTCGACGATGGCGCAGGGCGGCATCCAGGCCGCCGACCGCCCGCACGACTCGCCGATTCACCACTACCTTGATGTGATGGGCGGCGGCCATTTCACCAACCGCCCCGAGCTGGTGCGGGCGCTGGTGAACGATGCGCCGCAGATCATCCAGTGGCACGAGAGCCTGGGCGTGATGTACGACAAAGACGCGCAGGGCCACTTTGTCGAAAATCCCGGTGGCGGCACGTCGCGCAACCGCATGCACTCGGCGCGTGATTACACCGGCCTGGAGATTATGCGCGTGCTGCGCGACGAGGCGCGCAATCTGGGCATCCCGGTGGTCGAGTTTTCGCCCGCGATTGAGTTGCTGTGCGACGAGCGGGGCCATGTGGCGGGCGCGGTGCTGGTCAATATGGAGACGAAGCGCTACCACATCATCCGGGCGAAGGCGACGATTATCACCACGGGCGGGCTGGGGCGGCTGCATATGCAGCAGTTCCCGACGACGAATCATTACGGGGCAACCGCCGATGGCCTGGTGCTGGCCTATCGCGTTGGCGCCGATCTGGTTGACCTTGAGGCGATCCAGTACCACCCGACGGGGGCGGCTTTCCCCGCGCAAATGGCGGGCCTGCTGATCACTGAGAAGGTGCGCGGCCTGGGCGCGCAGCCGGTCAACATTCACGGCGACCAGTTCGTCTTTCCGCTTGAGCCGCGTGATGTCGAGGCGTCGGCCTTTATCCGCGAGTGCGAAGAGGTCGGTCTGGGCATTGAGACGCCCTACGGCATGAATGGCGTCTGGCTCGACTCGCCGATGGTGGACATTCTGCACGGGCCAGGGACGATCCGTTCGGCGCTGCCGGCGATGTTCCGCATGTACACGCGCTTCGGCATTGACATGACCCGCGACCCCATTCTGGTCTTCCCGACGCTGCACTATCAGAATGGCGGCATCGCCACCGACGAACACGGCGCCACCAGCGTGCCGGGCCTCTACGCAGCAGGTGAGGTGATGGGCGGCGTGCATGGCAAGAACCGGCTGATGGGCAACTCGCTGCTCGACTTCAACGTCTTTGGGCGCCGGGCGGGCATCGCCGCCGCCGAGTACGCCAGAGATCACAAGCCCGGTCGGCTCACCCTAGCCCACGTGGACGCCTACGAACACATGCTGCGCGAGTCGGGGGTCGAGACGACGCGCACCGCCCCGCGCATTCTGCCCGACTATCGCGGCAAAGAGGCGCTGGAGCGCTACCTGGATATTCCGCTGTGACGGCATCAGAAGATTGTAGCCGCACCACCCCTCACCCCCCTGCCCCCTCTCCCTCTGCGGGGAGAGGGGGAGTCCCGCACGGCGTCCTGCTGTCGTCTCCCCCCTCTCCCGTTCAGGGAGAGGGGGGCAGGGGGGGTGAGGGCGACCAGACGCGGCGCAACCCAAACAAGTAGAGCAACCGCTATGCACACAATCCTAATTGATGAGCGCTGGTGCAAGGGCTGTAAGCTTTGCGCCGTCAACTGCCCGCCCAAAGCGCTGCACATGGCCGAGCGCTTCACCAAGCGCGGCATTCACCCGCCCGAACTAGCGCTGAATGGGCGCTGCAACGGCTGTCGGCTGTGCGAGTTGCTCTGCCCCGATTTCGCGATCACGGTGACGGAGGAGGCCGGTGTCCACCTATAGAGAGCGTATCCGACAGGCGCTGGGCGGCAAGGTTCAGTTTGTCCAGGGCGACGACGCCTGCGCCTACGGCGCGATTCTGGCGGGCTGCACCTTCTTCGCTGGCTACCCGATCACCCCGGCGACCGAGGTCGCTGAGCGGATGTCCGAAATTCTGCCGCTGCTCGGCGGCTGCTATATTCAGATGGAAGATGAGATTGCCAGCCTTGGCGCGATCATCGGCGCAAGCTGGACGGGCGCCAAGGTGATGACCGCGACCTCTGGCCCTGGTTTCTCGCTGATGCAGGAGAACCTGGGCTACGGGATTATGACCGAGACGCCCTGCGTGATCATCAATGTGCAGCGCTCCGGCCCCTCGACCGGCCAGCCGACCCTGGCGGCTTATGGCGACATGATGCAGGCCCGCTGGGGCACCCACGGCGACCACGAGATCATCATGCTCTGCCCGTCGAATGTGCAGGAGGCGCTCGACCTGACGATTGTCGCCTTCAACTTGGCCGAGCGCTATCGTACCCCGGTGCTGCTCTTCATTGACGGCGAACTGGGCCACATGCGCGAGCGGCTGGTCATCCCCGAGGATGGCGAGTTCGAGTTGGTTGACCGCGTGCGCGCCGAGCGCCGCGCTGGCTACAAACCCTTCGAGGCGGGCGAGAGCTTGGTGCCGGCCTTTGCGCCCTTTGGCTCCGGCTACCGCACCTACGTTACCGGGCTAACCCATAACGAACAAGGGCTGCCGCGCACCTCCAGCGCGCCTATTCACGACCAGTTGGTGCGCCGCTTGTCCGACAAGATTACGACGCACAGCGACGACATTGTGCGCTACGAGGCGTATCACACCGACGATTGCGAGATCGCGATTGTCGCCTACGGCCTCACCGCACGCACTTGCCGCGACGTGGTTGATGAAGGTCGTCGCCGTGGGATTAAGGTCGGGATGCTGCGCCTGATCACGATTTGGCCTTTTCCTGAGACGCTGGTGGCCGACTTGGCAAAGCGCGTGGACGCCATGCTCGTGCCTGAGATGAACTTGGGCCAGATCGTCCACCCGATCCGCGAAGCGGTGGAAGGGCGCTGCCGCGTGAAGCTGCTGGCGAAGATTGGCGGCGATCTGCACTCGCCCCACGAGTTGCTTGAGGCGCTGGAGGAACTGCGATGTCAACCACGCTGACGCTGAAGACTGCCGCCCAATTGCGCGCTACCTACTTGCGCGGCGAGATGCTGCCGAGTATTTTCTGCGACGGCTGCGGGCTGGGCAATGTGCTGAACTATACGCTCTGGGCGCTTGAGCAACTCGGCACCGATCTCGACCGCACGGTCTTCGTCTCGGGGATCGGCTGCTCGTCGCGCCTCTCGGGCTACGTGAACGCCGACGGCATGCACACCACCCACGGGCGGGCGCTCTCGTTCGCCAGCGGGATTAAGGCCGCCAACCCTGACCTGACGGTGATCGTCTTTACGGGCGATGGCGACGGCGTGGGCATCGGCGGGAATCATTTCCTGCACGCGATTCGGCGCAACATGGATTTGACGGTCATCCTGGTGAACAACTTCACCTACGGCATGACCGGCGGGCAGGCCGCGCCCACCACGCCGGTCGGCAGCTTCAGCACGACCACGCCCTATGGGAATATTGAGCACCCGCTGGACATCTGCGAGTTGGCGAAGGCGATTGGCGCACCGTACATCGCCCGCTGGCCGGTGAGCTACCCGTACCAGCCGATTAAGTCCATTGCTCAGGGCATCAGCAAGCGCGGCTTTTCGCTGATCGAGATGCTGGTGCCGTGTCACACGGCCTACGGGCGGCGCAACGGCCTCAAGGATCTGGAAGTGATCTGGCAGTGGTACCGCGACCATGTGGTGCTGCTCGACGATTACGACCACATCACGCAGTTTGGTTCGCCCGAAGAACAGGCCGCGCTGCGCGAGAAGATCAAGATTGGCGTCTTTCAGGATGTCGAGCGCGAGTGCTTCGATGAGCGCTGGGCCGCCTTGGTCGAGAGGGTCAAGTTATGAGGCAGGAGATCCGCATCTGTGGTTTTGGCGGGCAAGGCGTGATCACCGGCGCGGTGATTCTGGGCAAGGCGGCGGCGGTCTACGACGGCAAAATCGCCTGTCAGACGCAGTCGTACGGCCCTGAGGCACGCGGCGGCGCTGCCAGCGCCATGGTGGTGATCGCCGATGGGCCGATTGGCTACCCCGGCGTCCACGCCGCCGATGTGCTGGTCGCTATGTCGCAAGAGGCGTTCACGCGCTACGCCCGCGAGGTCAAGCCGGAGTGCATCATCATCGTTGACCCCGACACGGTCTTTAGCTGGGACATCCCGCACATCGTCCACCCGGTGCGCTCGACCAAAATCGCCGAGGAGCTGGGCAATATCGTGGTCGCCAACATCGTGATGCTTGGTGCCCTAACCGCCCTGAGCAAGGTCGTCTCACGCGAGGCGATTCTGGCGGCGACCCTGGCGAGTGTGCCGGCCCGCTTCAAGGAGCTGAACCGCAGTGCGCTGGAGGCGGGGCTGGAGGCGGGGACGGGGCAAGCGGCGTAGGGGGCGATCTTTTACCCCTCACCCCCTGCCCCTCTCCCTCACGGGGAGAGGGGAGATTCCGTAGCAGGACGCATTCGGCTCCCCCTCTCCCGCGCTGGGAGAGGGGGTTGGGGGGTGAGGGCTGGCGCGGTAATCGGCTTTGACATCGCCCTAGTTCCAGGGAGGGCCAAGCCCCCTCCCCGGCAATCACGCTGCCACCAACGGCAGCACCACGGTGAAGGTCGTCCCTTCGCCCACGTGTGAGCGCACACTGACGGTTCCGCCGTGCGCGGTTACGATGGTGTGGACGATGAACAGGCCCAGGCCCAGCCCCTTCGCTTTGCGGCGTTGCGCGTTCGCTGCCCTGGTGTAGCGGGTAAACAGGTGGTCGAGTTGCTCGGCAGAGATGCCGGGGCCGTCATCTTCAACCACCAACTCCGCCTTTGGGCCATCTACCTGCGAAAGCCGCACCCGGATGCTGGGGCTCAGCGCGGCGTGCGTAATCGCATTGTTCAGCAGATTCAGCACCACCTGCTGCAGCCGGTCGGCATCGCCCTGCACCAGCAGCGGCCCCTCGTCGGCGGTGAGCGTAATCGTCTGGTGCGCCGTCAGGCTCTGGGCGATCTCGATGGTCTGCGCCACCACATGCGCCAGCGGCACCGGGGCCAGATTGAGGGTGAAGGTGCCACGCTGGATGCGCGTGACCTCCCACAGATCGTCAATCAGCCGCGCTAGGCGCATGGCCTGCGGCTGGGCCATGCGGAGATAGCGGCGCCCATCGGCATCTTCTGGCAGATGCTTGTCAAGCGCGGCGAGGGCGGCGGTAATCGTGGAGAGCGGCGTGCGTAACTCGTGGCTGACCAACCCGATGAACTGCTCTTGCATGCGCCGCAGACTGCGCTCGGTAATGTCGCGGATGACGACGACGCCCCAAGTCTGCGCGCCATCGCTATGCACGGGCTGACCAACCGCCTCGTACCAACGGCGCTCACCACCCTCCATCGTCTGCGTAAAAGTCGTGGTAAAGGCCGCGCCTTGTGTGGCGAGCGCCTCGGGCGTCTGCGCGGGTGCCAGGGGACGCCCCTCCTCGTCGGTTAGGCACGGAGTCTCGCCAAACCACTGGGTGTAGACGGCGCTCGTCAGCAGTGGCACCCCGGTGGCATCAACCACGATCACCGCGTCGGCAATCCCCGTGAGGATCGCCGTAAGCTGGGTCGCTTCGCGGATACTGTGCTGCTGTGCGGCCTCCAGCGTCCCGGCCAGCACCGTAAGCTCATCGCTGCGCGCCGCTAGGTCAGCATTCGAGGTGTTCAGTTCCTCGACCGTCGACTGAAGCTCCTCATTCAGCGTCTCCAGTTCCTCATTACTGGCCTGCATCTCCTCGTTGAGCGTCTCGACCTCCTCGATGGCCGCCTGGGTCTCTTCGCTCCGCAGGGCGTAGGTCTCGCTTAGGGCGCGCAGATCCGTGTTGGTCTGGCTCAGATCTTCGTTGGCCGCGACGAGTTCGCGATTCAGCGCCGCCAACTGTTCGATCTGCTGGGCGTGACGGGCCGCCCGCGCCTCAGCGGTGCGGCGGGCCTGCTCGACTTCGGCCAGCGCCTGCTGGAGCTCGTCGGTGCGATGGGCCAGGGTGATGTTCATGCGTTGAAGCTCCACATTCGACTGAGCGAGCTGGGTGGCGAGCGTCTGTTGCTGCGCCATCGCCTCCGTCAGCGCCTGCCGGTCGCCGACCAGCGACGTAACATCGGAGACCAGCAACAGCGCCTGCGGCGCGGGCAAGCCATCCCGGCCCGGTGGATGCGGATAGCTGGACAGGGTAATCATGGTCTGGACATCGGAGATCGGATCGGTGATGGCGATCGCCTCAATCTGTGTGATCGTGCCAGCCCGAATGGCCTGATCAATCGCGGTACGTAACGCACGATGGGGGACGTGCTGGGCCAGGTGGACGACATCTTCGCCAATGGCCGAGCTGCGGATGGAGAGCAGGCGGCGGGCGGTCACGTTGATCTCCTGAATATCGTAATGGGCGTCAACCACGACCACGCCAACGGGGAGGTGCAGCAGCAGATTCTCGTTGGCGCTACGGGCCTGCTTGAGATCCTGTTGGGTGGAGAGCAGGTCGCGGGCGGCGATGCGCTGCTGGCGTTGCTCGGTTCGCATCACGGTCAGGGGCGTCCCGC